>JBLNFG010000910.1:0-2511 GCA_050263495.1 Myxococcales bacterium
GCAGTTTCCCAATCATCTCCGTCGAGAAATCGATGGCTGTGACACGCGCACCAGCCGCCAAAGCAACGAAAGACAAGGTGCCGGGGCCAGCCGCCACATCGAGAACGCGCGAGTCCACGCCCACACCCGCCACAGCGACGGCTCTTGCGGCGTATGCGCTGAAAAGCGGCACGATGTCGAGTGCGTAGTCAGCTGCGACCAGGTTCCACGCAAAGGGCGATGCTAGAGGGCTAGGCTGTGTCATAGCGAGATGGTAGTCGACAGCTTGCGTCGAGCAACCATCTGCTGCCACGGATTCAACGGCCCGCGCGTGATTTTCTTTGGGCTGCGTAACCCGGTTTGGCGCGTTCTCGGCCACGCGAAGCGGCGCGGACGTGTTCTTGCTCGCTATTGTTTCGAGCGGGCACGTGCGGCGAGCGCAGCCGACGAGTGGGTTGCCCCGAAACGAGCCTGCTCACTCAGACGGACCCCGACGGTCACGGAGGCGGGGGGCTCATCGAACGCGTGTCGGGTTCCCTCCAAGCCCGTTAGCTTGCGCGCAGACGCGTCCGTTGTTTCCCAACGAGCTGCCCGCTCGCGACGAGTCTGGGCTGACTCGATTTACGTCGAGGCATCGCTCAGCGTCATGATCTCGTGTCCGTGGCGTGTCACGATGACGGTGTGTTCGAACTGTGCCGATAGGCTTCCGTCCGCGGTGACGACGGTCCATCCGTCATCAAGGAATCGTACGGCGGCACTTCCGAGGTTTACCATTGGCTCCACGGTGAGTGCCATGCCAGCTTGCAGACGGATGCCTGCGCCACGCTTGCCGGAATGTGGGACATGCGGTTCGGCGTGCATATTCCTGCCAATGCCGTGACCACCGAGCTCGCGCACCACGCTCACGCCCTCCTTGCGTGCGAGCTCCACAATGGCTGCTCCGATGTCACCGAGACGGGCACCCTCTCGGATGACGGCAATCCCTGCATCGCGGCAACGCCGCGCGATCTCAACAATGCGATTGGCCTCAGCAGTCGCCTCGCCAATGACGAACATGGCGCTGGTATCGCCGTGATAGCCATCGAGTTGGGTCGTAACGTCGATGTTCACGATGTCACCGCGTCTCAGGAGTTGGCGCTTACTCGGAATGCCGTGACACACGACGTGATTGAGACTTGTGCACACGGACGCCGGGAATCCCTGAAAACCAAGCTGACTTGGGTGGCCACCACGGCGCGCGGTGTCTTCTCGAACGAGGCGGTCGATGTCGGCCGTGGACATACCAACCCGGAGTTGGGACCCCACGTACGACAACGTTTGCGCGGCGGCGCGCCCGGCTCGACGCATGCGCTCAATCTGGTCAGCGCTTAGGATTTCGATCGCCATTGCGGCTTTGTGCCGCAATGGGGCCGCTGACGTCCAATACCGTTTTGGTCTCGCCGAACTCTCCGGCCACCTTGCTTCGGGAGGTAGCTGCAAATAGAATGGCCGGCGTGAGTCTATCTCAGCTCCGTTATTTCGTTGCTGTGGCCGAGGAGGGTCACGTTGGACGCGCGGCCCAGCGCCTTCATGTGGCGCAACCAGCCCTCAGTCGACAGATCCGTGCGCTCGAGGATGAGATTGGCGCCCGACTCTTCGCTCGTACGCCGCGAGGCATGACACCGCTACCCCCCGGTCGAACGCTCCTCGACCACGCGCGTGCAATTCTTGCCGCCGTTGATCGCGCGGTCGTGGCTACTCGGGCCGAGGACGACCCGGCGGCTGCGATGCGCCCGACGAACCGTAATGTTCCCAGCAATTGACGAGAAGAGTGCGCTTCGCACGCTTTCCGTTTGCGCGCCGGACAAACAGAAAAGGCTGAGGTAGCTCGAAAAATAGGACCTCAGCCGACGTACGCTCGCAGTGTCGCGCGCCGGGTCGGAGCCTCACGACAGCGCATTGGCTGGTGCGGATGCACACGAATAAGGCCGCAAACTGCGTCGACCCCCGCCGTAGAGCACAACCAGATCATGGAAAGCAGGATACTGTCGAATCCGTGCAGCGAATTCCCCGGGCTATCGCTGCTCCGGATACGTTGGGCACCTCTGCTCGGGCTGCCAGCACGTCGACCCCCGCGGTAGAGCACAACCCGGTCATGCTCGGAAAGCAGGATTCCGTTGAATCCGTGCAGCGAATTCCCCGGGCTATCGCTGCTCCGGATACGTTGGGCACCTCTGCTCGGCAATCGTGTTGGCATCTGTGCGCCACGAACGGTGGCGCACAGATCCGCAGCTTTTCACTTGGTAGCAGTCAATGTTGCCGTTGTGAAGTCGATGCTTCCGCTGCCGCCGCCCGCTTCCACCAGAATCTTGCACTCGTACATTTTGCCGAGGTTCAACCCGACCTTTGCCCACTGCTTGAAGTGTTCGGTGATCGAGATGTGGCCGCACTGGCGAGCTGTTTGGCGGACGCTGAAGAACTGCGGAAACGTTGACGTGCCTTTGATGGACGGCATGTTCACACGCGTATACGTGTAGATGTTGTACTTGCCGC
>JBLNFG010000911.1:0-11087 GCA_050263495.1 Myxococcales bacterium
CCGCGGAGCGGGCGCGGGGTTCGGGGTGAAACCCCGAGAAAACGAGGAGGGCCGCGGCGGCGTAGCCGCCCCGCGCAGCGGCGCCAAAAGGCGGCCAGACTTTTGGCGGGCGGCACTAGCGTCGCGGAGTGTCGTCGCGGTCGGCGTTGCAGGCAGTTCCGAGTGTGGCTATCCGTCGTTTTCCGACATCCCGAGCCGCGACTGGACGCGCTCGAGTGCGCGCAAGCGCACGGGACGCGAGAGCACCACCCGATCTTCGGCAAGCTCGTCGAGCGTCAGTTTTGCCGCTGCGCCATGCTTGCGCAGCTTTGCCCACTCGCCCAGCGTATCGATGGCCAATGCAGCGCGGTTGTCGTCTTTGTCGACTGCGACCTTCTTCAAGAGCAGCGCGACAACCCGCCGTACCGGTTCGAGAACGCGCGTGTCTGCGGTCTCTGTACCGACCAGAACCTCTTCAGGAATGAGCCGCTGCAGAATGATCTCGGCTTCTTTACGTACCGAGCGCGCCACAATCCGCGCCACTTCATGCGCCTTAGCTTCAATCGCCGCCCCGTCGTTGGGGATCTGACGGAGCTCGGCGATAATGTCGTCGACGGTTCGCGACGGAGTCGGAGTACGTGGCGTACCCGGCACATCAGTCGCGGGCTCTTCTGCCGTGACCTTGGGGCTCGGCGCGGGTGTAGCTGGTTTGGTGCTTGGTTGGGACTGCCCCGCTGCAGGTTTGGTTGCCGGCGGTGTCGACGCACTCGTTTGCGTGCCAGCGCTCGGCTTACTGTGAGCTGCGCCGGGTACCCCACCGGGGGCCGGATTTGTTGCTGGTTTGCCACGCCTACCAGGAGCTAACGCGGGCGGCGCAGCCGGGATTGCAGCAGCTGGTTTCGGAGCGGGCGGTGCCGTTGGAGTTGCGACAGGTGGTGGTGTCGGTGGAACCGCCGCGGGCGTGGGCGGAACCGCAGGTGGAGGCGTTGCAGGTGGAGGCGTTGCAGGTGGAGGCGGAACGGCAGGGGGTGCGTTAGGCACGGCCGCTACCGATGGCGCAACGGCTCTGGCGGACGGGGCACCACTAAGCTTTTTCGTGAGTTGGGTGTTGTTATTGGCGGAACTGACGGGACGAGCGGAGCTCGTGCCCGCGGTTGCGTCGCTCGCGTTCTCGCCACTCTCGCGCGTGAGCGCCCAGACTCCCATCGCGCATGCAACGATGGCACCCGCCGTAACCACGATGATCCAAACCGGGATCCCGAGAGCACCTCTCCTGCTCGCTGGGCGTTGCTCTGACTTCAGATCCTCGTCGTCAAGATCGTCCCAGTGTTCTCCGCCGGACTCAGTGACTCCTGGTGTCACGGACCGCACGGCAGGCGCGAAGCCAACGCCAGGGGTCGTGCTCGCAGACGAGATGACAGGATGGTCGATGCTGCCGGCAGTCCCAATTCCCGGTGCAGTCTTACCTGCTGCGATGACGGACCCTGACGAAGAGGTACGATCGGAAGCCGCTTGTTGTCCGGAATCGCTGGGACGCGCTGCGACGGCACCTGCAAGCGCGGCTTGCTCGGGACTGACCGCGCGCGCGTATTGCCCTGCCGACGGCGTCGTTACTTGAAGCGCGGACGACGACTCGCGCTGCTCGCGAATCTCGACCGTCGCAGCCGTGCTTGCCGCCAGTTGGTTCTCAATCGCATTCGAGGCACGCGCGGGATTCGCCGAAACTGCGCCGGCGACGTTCTGACGAGCGTCAACCTGCGCGTCGCCCGCGACGGGTTCGCGCTCCCTGACTTGGTTCGCGCCGAGCAAACCCAAACCAGACTGAGGGACTGCCCCGCTGGGTAGGGTCGTGCGCTCGTATTCCTCGAAGCTGCCCGCCGGAGCGGCGCCGGGCGTAGCAAGAAGCGTTGAAGCCTGCGACACTTCAGCCGCCTGCGCTGTGGAAGCCTGCGACGCTTCGAACGGCCTCCCCTGCTCCAACTGCTGAGGAATCCCAGAGGGGTAGACACTGGGGACGATGGCCAAATGCCCGCGTGCCTCCTGAAGGCGACGCGACGCGAGAATTTTATCGGTGAGGGCGCGCAAGTAGTTGCGCGTGTCGGGCTTGAGCGGCCGAGTCACGTCCAGCAGCAGATTGCTCACTGCCGTGTTGACGGTATCGAGATACGCAGGGTTGTCGGACGCGGACGCCAAAGCCACCGCCAGCTGACTGGCGAGGCCGTCGCTTAGCCATGGAATGCGGCGGGAACCCTCGATCAAGAACTCGGCGACGCCGTCATGGTACGGCACCGTCGCCAATCGACGTGACTCGACCTTGAGCGCTAAGATCTCCGCCATGTAGCGGCCACGCTGGGCCTGCACGCTATTCAACTCATCTAGGAGTGCGATTAGCGTTGGTACGTCGACGGTACCGCTAATCAGATTGTCCACCGCCCCATTGAATCGGGCTGAACTAACCACTGCATCGAACTGCTGGCGCTTCTGGCCCCACTTCTTCTGCTCGCTGTCGCCTTCTGACCCCCTCTGGCCAGTAGACTCGGAGTGCTTGGTCATTGGGAGCTGCCCGAACCATCAGTAAGATCGATAAGGGCTGCGGTCGCCGCCGAGCGCACTTCTTCCACAACAGAGAGGGAGTTGGTGAGGCTGAGCAAATTGTCGCCGGCATCCGTGCGCTGCCCGCCCTGCGACAACGCTAACCGACGCAAAGCCTCGACCGCATGCAGCGCCGCCTCCGGCTCTTGGGTGCGTGCCGCATGGTAAAGTGCATCGCTCAGCGCCTGAAGCTGCGTGTCGTCAGCCGTGGCCGCCAAACCTTCGATGGCGTCAGCGTCGCCACGCATCGCTTGCTGCAAAGCTTCTTTAGCCGAATTCTCACGGAAATCCGCCGGACTACCCTCGGCCATGATGCCGGTCACGAGCAACCGACCCATGTTCTCGAGAATCGCGAGCAGCGGCGCGCGTACGCGCTCAGACGCTCCACCGATCCGCTCGAGACGCCCAACCTGAACCTCGACGTCTTGACTCAGCCGCTCAAGCTGCGCGAGCGCGCCGCCGATCTCCGCGGCACTCGAGCCCGACTCGAGCTCCTCGATGCCGCGATACTTTCGGTTCAAGGAATCGAGCGATCGCGTGGCATGAGCGATCGCAACTTGCGCCAACTGTAGAGAATCGAAACAGGATTCGAGCAGTGCGCTGCTTCGCTCGAAATTTTCGAGCCCCGCCTGCATCAGGGTATCCATTGCCATCCCGTCATCAATATCGCTGAGCGAGAACTCGCGTGAAGGGAGCAGGCTCTCGGGACGACGACGCGGCGGTGACCCAAGCTGACCGAGATTGACCGCCGGGCGAGGCATTGAGGGCATCGAGAAATCGCCGCCCAACTTGTTCATGCGGCTGCGAATGCGTGACTGGATCGCGTCGACTGAAAACGCCAACATTTGCTGGAGGATTTCCGCCGTCGGCTCTTCGAGGCCACCAATCGTTTGCTGAATGGTCCGCAGCTCTGCCACGTCGCTGTCGAGATCACTCGTGACCTCACCAAGCAGACGCGCACACGTCAGCATGAATTCAGTAGTGCCCGCAAAGGCAGGCTTGACGGTGTTGAGTGCCGAAAGCCCCGCTACGACATGTTGCTCGGCATCTGCGACGTGCCCCTTGGCTTGTCGCGCATGACCAATTCCTTCCTCCAACATTGCCGCTCGGGCCGCGATGCCCACACTGCAGCGACGCGTGACATCCTCTAGTGTGGCTATTCTCGTGGTCTTGGTCGTGCCGGCCATTTGTTCGCCTATCGAGTTTTCGACGGACGCAGACTGTAACCAAAGCTGGAGCGGGATGCTGACGAATTCGCAGGATCCCGCGTAGCTTCTCCGCAATCTCTTTGGCTCGCGCAAGAAGCGCCCGCTCAGCCGGATTGTTCAATTGGCCGCAATAAGGGCAGACTCGTGGGGAATCGGGCCCATTCGCGCGGATCGGGGCTCGGACCGCTCAGGAAACCGACTAGCCGGAATATCGAGACACCGCAGACCTTCTCTAAAGTGAAGATTGGGCCGTTCAACGACTCCAAACACGCTGCACAAGGCGAGGACATGTCATTGACCATCACCTCGATCGAGGATTCGCTGGTCCGGAGTTGCATCGCCGGAGATGCGAGTGCTTGGCGGGCTCTACACCGCCGCTACTATCCCGTCGCCGGCGCGTTCCTGCGCAAGCTCGGGATGCGAGAGAGCGAGCTCGATCCCGCGTGCCAAGAGATCTTCGCCGAGCTGTTCCGTTACCTGCCTACGTTCCGAGGCCAAACCGACCTAAAGACGTGGCTCTACCGTCTCTGTGCGACCGAAGCGCAGCGAATGCGGCGTCCGTCGCGTCTGATGCGTCTGATCTGGGAGAGACTGCAAAGCGAGCGTCTACTGCGCGTCTCGAACCATCCAAAGTCATCCTCTTGGTCGCGCGCACAACTGCCGATCTCGAAGCGTGTCCAGACGGCACTCGATTGCATGAACGACGCACAGCGCTTGGTGTTCGTGCTCTACGAGTTCGAGGGTCTAGAGGGCAGTCAGATCGCAACCATTGCCAGTTGTTCCGAAGCGACGGTTTGGAGCCGGCTGCAGCTGGCGCGGCGGACCTTCTGCGGCAACTTTGGGCTCTTGGAACCAGACGCGGTGGGTAACGTATGAGCCCGTCGCAGCCTTGCCCTGCACCACTGCGACTCGTGCAATTGTCTCGCGAGGCTGCCACGCTGTTCAAACACGCGGAGTCTGAGTTCCGGGGAGATCTCGACGAGCAACAAGCGTGGCAACGACTTCAAACGCGCCTCTCGGATTCGAAGATGGGGACGCGACCCAGCTCTCACCGGCGAACGTGGTTCTTTGTCGGGCTCGCGGCTTGCCTCGTGCTCGGCTGGGCTGGTGTGCGATCGCTCCCTCGACTTGCCAAAGCGCCGCCCGTTACTGCCCCACTCGCGTCGGCCAGCGACGAGCTCTCGACCATCCTCTTGGCGCCGGGGAGAAGTCTGCTCCCTCGCGGGGTAGAGGTGGAACTGCAGCCGAATGCGGAGAGTACGTATCGATCCCAGGGGCACGAAGAGTCCGTTGAGGTGCGGCGTGGTCGCGCCGAGATCAAGCTGACACGGATCAGCGGCAGGGTGCTCGTAGTCAAAGCTGGCGCGTATCAGTTTCGAATCAAGGAAGGCAGACTCGTCGTTGCTACAGACGACCAGCGCGTCACGCTCGGTGTGTATCAGGGTACGGTCGATTTTCGAGATGCGGCCAATGTGCTTCGAACCGTGTCGGAGGGAGAAGAGTGGTCGAACAGCTGGGAGCTCGTCGATCCCCATACGTTCATGCTGAATCGGATCAGCACGCCGGAGATTCCCACTGCATCCAACTCCAACACGGCGGAAGCAATGCCTAGCGCGGACGCAGCACAAAAAGCGCCAGCCCACGCCGCTCCGACCAATCCATACGAGCTAGAGACCTGCCGCGAGCTGCTGCGCTCGGGACTGACGCAAAGGTCAGAGCAGTGCTACTTGGCGGTGGCGACGGACACTAGCTTCGCGGCGGAGATGGCATTAATGGAACTTGCGCGCTTACGGCGCGATGCGCGCTCGGATCTGGCCGGTTCGCTCGCAACCCTCGATCAGTACGAAACGCGGTTCCCCTCCGGTACGCTCGCTGCAGAAGTACGCATGGCACGCATCGAGCTGCTGGCGCGCTTGGGTCGCATTGATGAAGCGCTCAGCCATAGCCGACAGCTCTTGGCCACGGCACAAGGTCGGGCGCGGGCAGTCGAGCTGCATCTGCTGCGCGGCAACCTGCTGCGCGATAAGAAACTCGATTGCTCCTCCGCGCTGGCGGAGTATCGGGGCATTGCGTCGGATCCCGGACCGCGTGGCGCTGAGGCGCAGTGGGCCCTGGCAGAGTGCTTAGAGCGCCTGGGCCGCAAACAAGAGGCTCTCCTCAGTTACCAAAGCTATCTCGAGCGGCCCAATCCAAGGCATGCAGAACGCGCACGGCAGCGAGTAAGAGCGCTTTCGCCGGCACCTTAGCGGGGAGTCAACCGGGACTCCAAAGCGGATTGCCCGTGCTCCGCTGATAGCAGGGGCTATGTTTCCCGGGCAAAGCAGGCGCCTCCCATGTTACCCCTGGCCGTTTCCCCCCAGATCACCATCCCAGTAAGTTGCCTCGAATGGACGGCGGCACGGTCTTCGGGCCCTGGCGGTCAGAACGTGAACAAGGTCGAGTCGAAGGTGCAACTGAGATGCGATTTCGAGCACTGCGACAGCCTCCCCGACGACGCAAAAGACCGCTTGCGTGCGCGTTATGCACGCAGGCTCGACGAAGCGGGATGGCTACTCATCACCAGCCAGGTCACCAGGGATCAACGCCGGAATCTGGAGGATGCGCTCGAACGATTGCGGGCCATCGTTGCCGATGCTCTGATTCGCCCGAGGACACGCAAGGCCACGCGCCCAAGTCGAGCCGCGAAAGAGCGACGCTTGTCCGACAAGCGTCACCGTTCGGGCCAGAAGCGAGAGCGCCGGAGTTCACCCGAGTAGTGGCCGAGCGTCAAGTGGGCTCGAGGTGCTAGCGAAGACGACTGTTTGGGGAAGGTGGGCGTCACGTGCCGGGAGCCATCGGAATCAGCCGAAAACCCTGTTGCTGAAGCCGTGCCACGATGCCGTCGTCGCCCAACAGGTGTCCGCTTCCGACAGCGAAGAATAGGCGCAGGTCCGAGCGGGTGCGCAGTTCCGCCGCAATCCGCTGACTCATGCTTTTGTTTCGGTCCGAAAACACCTGCTTCATCAGCTTACGCGACAGCGCGTTCTGAGGGTCATAGGCCTCGTGCACCAACTTGAGGATCGTTTCGGTGTCCCCCGCCAGATAGGCCTGTAGCAGTTCCTCCAGCGCGTCGCGACCACTCTGGCGCACGCTGTCTCGATATTCCAACGTCGATTGGAGTAGTTCAACCTGTTCCTTCCGACTCAATCGCTCGAAAATCGAGATCTGCTCTTCCACCGTTTCGAGTGCGCGGACCTCCCTGCCCGCTTGGATGGCTTGCTCATGGATGAGGGCGTCAACCGGCTTCTTCAGCGCGACGGTAGTCAGTCGATCGAGAACAGCAACCTGCACACTGACTGCCCACGGCTTCATCCGCTCGAAGGGCGCAAATGGGATCGCTTGTTGAGCGAAGGTGTCGTTGAGGCGACGGTAGAGAGACTCAGGAAGGACCGTCTCGAGCGTCTGCCCCCGCGGCAACACAAGCCTCGGAGCCAGAGCCAATTGACTCGCTTCGTCCAGGGGAATTTCTGTATAAACGACGTCACTTTGGTCGATCGCGGAACGAAGCTCAGGCGGAAAGGTGTCGAGTCGGCGGTCAGGCAAGTGGATGGTTCCGAACAGATATGATGATGCACCTTTCCCCTCAATCTGATACAAAAGTGGCCGCTTCCATGCTCCTTGGGCGGTGCTCAGCGGCGGTGCGCTTGAGGATGTGGCAGTGGATGCGAGCGGGGTAGCAGAGTGAGACTCCGCTACGAATACGGACACGGCGCTCTGCGTGACAGCGGTCGGCGGCACGTCGCTCTGCGCAACTCGACGACAGCCTGCTAACGCGACGAACCAGCATACCAACAGCCAGAGTAATATCTTCTTCATGAGCACCAATTCGGTGGACACGTTACCACGCTTTTCCGAGCCGAAGCGCTGGACGGGTGCGGCGGAGTAGTGCGAGAGTGCTGGCACCGCAAACGACGTGTACCCTAGCGAACGACCGCACGCTGAGTGCTGCTGAACGGTTCGTCTGAACCGCAAACGTATCCAATATGAGCCCGAAGACGAAATCCGAGCGCAACCACAAGAAATTCCCATACGAGACCAAGGACACGGTTCTGCAGCAGGCGATCTTGCGCAAGGTGCCTCCGCGAGTCGTGGCCAGCGGTGAGGTACTGCTGCCGGCGGCACCCGCTCTCATCGACTACTACGTAGATATGCTTCACCAGTCGTGGCGCGCCGTGGGTCGCACCTTCACGGAGGCTGAACTCGACTACTTACGAGGGATCATGAAACGCGACGCGGAGGCGGCGTTCGCGGAGTCTCCCTATTCGCGAATCTGCGTTTCTTGGCACACGGATCCGTTGCCCAAGACCTCGATCACCTGGACCGTCAGTATCCGCCCCTCAACGATTGAGGACGAGTACGCTGATTGGGTGAACACCAGAACGCCGCCGCTGTTTGGTGAGCATCCCGACGCCAAAGTGTTGGATCTATGCCGCTCCTTCGGCAGCCCTGCGGAGTGTCCCGTTCTTGACGTGGGAGCGGGCACTGGCCGGAACACGCTGCCATTGGCACGCTTAGGACACCCGGCGGACGCCGTGGAACTCGCGCCTTCGTTGGCTGCCATTCTGCGAAACGACGCGGCCAACGAAGATCTGAACGTCCAGGTGTTCGAGGGCAACATCCTGGATGAGACGCTGCCGGTTCCTAAGCAACACTATCGCATCATGCTATTGGCTGAAGTGGTGGCGTCCCATTTTCGCAGCGTCGATCAGCTGCAAAAGCTATTTGAAGCCGCCGATCGGTTCCTTGCCCCCGGTGGTCTCTTGGTGTTTAGCGCCTTCGTCGCCCACGACGGCTACAAACCCGACGATTTTGCGCGGCAAATCTCGCTCGTCATGTGCTCGTGTCTATTCACGCGCGGGCAATTGCAGGAGGCCCGCTCTAGACTCCCATTCGAGCTCGTTTCTGACGAATCGACTCTGGAGTATGAGCGCGGGGCATTGCCCGCGGAAAACTGGCCACCCACCGGCTGGTACGAAGCCTGGAGCGCAGGCCGCGACCTGTTCGACCTCGTTCCTAGTAAGTGCCCGATGGATCTACGCTGGTTGGTGTATCGCAAGACCACTTCGTAGCCCGATCTAGACGCACCAGGACCGCTCCCGGCCGCGGGATTGGTTGCCAGTGCTCTTTGCTTCGAGCATCGGTTGCATTATTTGCGACACGCACCGGCGACCGCTCCGGCTTGCACCGTCGAGTACTCATGAAGATCTATACGAAGACCGGCGATTCGGGACAAACACGCCTTTTTGGTGGCACCGTCGTAAACAAGGACGATCTGCGTGTCGATTGCTACGGCTCCGTAGATGAACTCAATGCTGCGCTCGGAGTTGCGCGCGCGAGCGGGCTGTCCGTGGAGTCCGACGCCCTCTGCGTCAACATCCAATCGACCCTGTTCGTCATCGGTGCCGAACTTGCCACGCTGCCAGAGAATCGTGGCAAACTCAAGCTTGCCACGGTCGGAGAGAGTGACGTCCATTCGCTCGAGAATGCAATTGATCGCCTCAGTGAAGAGCTGCCTCCGCTCACCCAATTCATTCTGCCCGGCGGGGTACTCGGCGCTGCCGAGTTGCATCGCGCTCGCACTATCTGCCGCCGCGCTGAGCGACTGATCGTGGCGCTCCACGCCAAAAGCGAAGTCTCTAGTTCCATCCTGATTTACCTGAACCGGTTGGGCGATCTCCTGTTCGTGCTTGCTCGACACGAGAATGCGCGAGCAGGCTGCCCAGACATTCCCTGGGCAGCACGCTAATGCCCACTGAGTGAAGTGCCGAGCACGAAACACTCGCAGCCGCTGCGAAACGCTCAGGAAACAGTGCCCCCTAAACAATTCGCTCGGGTATCTTCATGCGCCACAATCCGTCTGCGGTAAAGACCTTTGCTGAGTCACTGCCCGCTGCATATCGGGCTGGGTTCGATTGGGCAGCTATCGCAGAACACACGAAGCTCGCTGCGGGACGTCGACCGGGGCATCCCGCAATTGGGAGTTTTTATGCCTCGCGCTTGCCGGGGCACGCCCTCTGCATCGTCGCCGATGATCGTCCGGGCTTGCTCGCGCTCATCAGCTCGGCACTAATCGACGAGCGGCTCGACGTCATCGCAGCTGAGGCGTACACGCGCCCGCTCCCAAACCAGACGCGAGAGGCCGTCGACTTATTCTGGGTACAGAGACTGTCGCCGGGTGATGCAAGCGCGCCGCTCACCGGGGAGCTCATCCTTCATCTCGAGCGGACGTTGGACGAACTACTCAATGGATCGGAACAGCCCCATTCGACGCGCTTGCCCACACAGCGACCACCTGCCGTGCCTGGTGCAGTGGTTGAAACCACGGTGCGCTTCATCGAAAACCGGAATGGCACACTGAGCACGCTCGAGGTCGAGGCAGGTGATCGAGCCGGGCTCTTGCTGGTCCTCTCGAAGGCGCTCTATGAGCAGCGGGTGCAGATTGTGTCATCGTCGATCCGCAGTATGAATGGCCGCGTCAAGGATCGCTTCGAGGTCACCGAACTCGATGACACGCCGATCCGCCCCGACCGTCGCTTGCTGGTACAGGTCGCGGTTCTGAGCGCGATCCAAGAGAGCTTCGGTCAGAAATAGGGTCAGGCGGCCGAGCTTCGCTGGGTATGCGGCAAGCCCGCGCCGCCATCGCTCTGCGCCGCGCCGGTCGTCGCCAAGTCAGGATGAGCTGCTAAGAACGCTTTGGCCTAGAACAGAGTGGGAGCAGTACTTGACTCAACCGCAACGCCTTCTTCACCCTGACATCGCCCCCGAATTTTATGCGGCCCGTGCCGAGGTACATCGCGCGGAAGGTCAACAGCTGGCGCGAAAATCCCGTCTTCTATCTAATTTGCGGGGGCTAACGTTCGCGACCTGGGTGGTGGCTTGGGGCTTCGCCTTGTTCGGGTCAGCGGGGCTTTTGGGCACCATCATCGGTGCTGTGGCACTCGCCGCGTTCTTGAACCTAATCGTTTACCACTCGCGGGTCATCGCCGCGGAAGACACTGAGGCGCGTTGGGCTATCACGAACGAAGACGGCCAGGCCCGAGTATCTGCGGGTGCTTGGCACGATCTCGGCCAGGATGGGGCGGAGTTCCGTGATCCTTCCCATCCGTACGCCGACGACCTGGATCTCTTTGGGCGAGCGTCGCTGTTTCAGCGGATCTGCGTCGCGAAGACGCGCGCGGGGCAGTTGGAGTTGGCGCGCTGGCTCAAGACGACAGCTACGCCCGAACAGATCCGTCAGCGTCAGACGCTCATAGCCCAACTCGCGCCGCT
>JBLNFG010000912.1:0-6165 GCA_050263495.1 Myxococcales bacterium
GACGAGAGCGGCGCCGCCGAAGAGCGTGACGCGGCGCTCGTGGCATTCCACGCGCCTCCCACCAGGAACCAATACAGCGGCAGAGCAACGAGCGATGAGGGACGCACCAAAACGGAAGCCCCCAAGAGCACCCCCGCCAGGCTCGCGGCGAGAATGCGACGTCGCACGTAGAGGAGTGGCCAAACGGACGCGATCAGCAGACACGCGGCGAGTGGTTCTGACATCGCGACGGCCGTGTACAGCACGAGTCCCGGATGCAGAGCGGCCAATGCCGCAGCAAGACGTGCACGCCAGGTGCCGAGAAAAGGACGTGAGACGGCGTAGATCAGCACGACGGTCGCGGTGCCAACCACGGCATTCGAGAGCGGAGCGACCCAAAGTTTGGAACCAAAGATTCGATACCAGAGGCTCAGCCAGAAACTGTAACCGACCGGGTAGTGCGTCCACGGCTTCCAAACCAACACGCCTTGCTTGATCACGTCCTCGGAGTAGCCGAGCCCCGACGCCAAGCGCACCGCACCAAAGTGGTAATAGTGACCGTCCCATACCGGTTCGCCCGAAAATCGGACCACCACGAACAGACGAACCAGCGCTGCCACGAGCGCGATCAGAACAATCCACGCGAGGTCGTGACGGGGTGCTTGGCTTCTGTTCGAATTGCGCCAGGCCGAAGCGACCACGGCCCGGAGCTTCATGCAGAACTCTCACCGCCGCTCGGGCGTTCATAGCCGCGCAGACGTCGCAGGTAGGTACGCGTCACTTGCGCAGGATCGAGTCCGAGCAGCTTGGCAATCTGCTGCAAGAAGCCACGCGTGTAAACCAGAGCGGGCAATGCCGCAAAGTCATCCTGCTCAATCGCTTTCAGGTATCCCACCTGGATCTTCGTGCGGCTGGCAATCTCCTCAATTTCAATCCCCTGCGACTCGCGCACCTTGGCCAAGAGCGGACCGCTGTAGTCCGTGTTGGGGTTGATCTCGCGCGCCAATTCCTCACGCAGCAGTTCGCGTTCGGCCATTGCGGCTGAGCCGTCATCCTCGACCACCGAGCGA
Organism: Myxococcales bacterium; assembly: GCA_050263495.1. Classification (GTDB taxonomy): domain Bacteria; phylum Myxococcota_A; class Polyangia; order Polyangiales; family Polyangiaceae; genus FEN-1139. Next base: position 1,050 of record JBLNFG010000912.1, read on the forward strand.
TCCGTCGGTTCCTCGACGGGGAACGTCGAGAGATCGTAGGCTCGGCGTCGCAACGGATCGAGCAAGGTGTCGTGGGCTTCCTCGATCGCCGCCACTTCTCGCGCCAATTGCTCTTCGGTCAAGAGTGAGGTCAGCGCCAAACCGTCGGGTTGAAAGATGGCGCGTTGCCGTTTGTAGGCGCGCCGCACCTCTTCGTCGGTCGAAACACGTGTCGTGCCGAGCACGTCGTAAAGCGTATATTTCGGCGCGATGATGCTCGGCGTGGGTCGCTCCCGCGGCGCATCACGACTGGTCGAGAGCGCCAGCGTGCGGCGCGCAATGCGCTCGAGGTTACGCGCACTCTTGCTCGTGGGGCTATCGATGAGCAGCGGCCGTTTGCGCACGACACTCAGCCACACTGAATCGTCCTGTTCGATCTGTCCGAGGTAGTCCATCTCGATACCGAGATAGCGCCGTGACATCTCACAGATGGCCGGCCCCACTTCGCTGTCCGAGCGCAGCCGCACACCATTGACGACCAAGCGCGGCATCATGACGCTGAGCTCTTTTGCGGCTTGTTCTGCCAGCGAAACCTCGTAACGCGCCAGCGCCTGCACGAATTCGATGGGACGGGGTAACGGCGGTAGTTCGAGCAGAACCCGCTCTGCGAGCCGCATCTTGAAGCGATCTTTGGCCAACATGCGGCGCACGCGACGCACGAACAAGGCGCGCAAGAATCGATAGGTGGTTTCGATGCTGGGCGGCTCCGGCGTGGTGACGCACAGCCCCGTATCCGACGTCAAGAACAGGTCGAGCGTCGCCGGGGCTGTCCCTGCACCCAGATCCAAGATGACGTAGTCGGCGTCAAGGTGCCGCAGCTGGCGCGCCCACATCGCTTTCCTACCCGGACGCAAGGGAGACGTGGAACCGGGCGAATAGAGCTGCGGCATCAGCATCAGGCCTTGAACCAACGTGGGCCAGGTGCGCATTTCGGTGGCGTCGTCTTCGTCGCTCCCACGCGCATCAAGAGACGCAGCAGCGCCCAACATGGTGTGCAATTCGGCACCCGTCGGATCCGCGTCGACCAAAACAACAGTCCGCCCGAGCTGGGCCAAGTACACCGCGACGTTGATGGCAATGGTGCTCTTGCCGACACCACCGCGACCGCCACCCACCGCAATCACGTGACGCACGGTGCGCGGCGCGGGCATCTCGCTGGTCATTGAGCCGCTCTTGTAGGAACCGGACATCGCATCGCCTATTAGCCCGTTCCAACTGCATTTCCAACCGTGGCCGATGGTCCGGCGCCGAAATATGCAGCGTGCGGACGCAACGCTCGGCCGAGAGCAACGGAAATTTCGCCGCAAATCGCCTTCGGGCGCGTGAAAATGATCAAGAGACGGTCTAACCTCGGCGCCCATGCCGAAACGGCTTCCTGCATTCTTGTTCGCCTTCACCGTTGCTTGCGCCGTGGCCTGCCAACCGCCAGGCGCGATGGACGCGGGACAAGCTGCTGCCGCAGATGATGGTTTGCCCGGCGTGGATACGAATTCACTGACGCGCGCGGAGCGGGATGTCTGGGCAGAGCTCGTCACCGAACAGTTGGCGCCCTGCTCGTCAATCAGCAAAAACATCGCCGATTGCGTGCGCGAGAACGCGCAGTGCAGCGCCTGCAAACCGGCAGCTTCGCTCCTAGCCCAACAGATTCGACGCGGAAAGACCAAGAAGCAAGCCGAGAAGGCGTTTCGCGTCCGCTTCGCCGAAGACCAGCGCGTCAGTGTCGACCTCGATGGTTCGCCCAGCAAGGGCCCGCCGAATGCCCCAATTACGATCGTAGAATGGGCGGACTTCGAGTGCGGCTTCTGTGGCCGCGCCGTCCCGATCTTGGAGGAGGCACAGAAGGCGTATCCAAACCAGATTCAGCTCGTGTTCAAGCACTTCCCGCTCGACGCGCACGTGCACGCAGCGCAGTTGTCGAAGGTTGCCATTGCTGCAGGCAACCAGGGCAAGTTCTGGGAGGCGCATGCGGCGCTCTTCGCTGGTCGCGGCGGACTCGCCGACGAGGCTGCAATCCGGAAGCTTGCTGCGGAATTGAAGCTCGACGCCGATCGATTGCTCGCGGACATGCAGGCACCCGCTACGGCCGAGCGCGTGGCACGCGATCGCACGCAGGCCGACAAGCTAGGCCTCAAGGGGACGCCGTTCATCATCATCAACTCGCGGCGATTCGACTTCGAAGTGTTCGACCTCGACGAAGATCTTCGAAACTGGCTCGATCTCGAGCTGCAGTTGGCTGCGAACGCCAAGAAGGTCCCGTGAAATGAAATCGGAACTCGATCTCGGCTGTTTCCCGACGGGTCGGCACTATCCCGGAATCGCCCACCTGCTGCGGGTCGTGGCTGCGGGCATTATCGAAGAATTCGTCGGGACCACGGCCCTCGACGAGCTCGAAATCGTCTCCATCGATACGGAAACGACGGGGCGCGATCCGCTGAATGATCGCATCGTCGAGATTGCGGCCGTCATTTGGCATCGCGGCGAGATCAAATCGCGGCACTCGTGGCTCATCAATCCTGGCTGCCCGATCCCGGCCGAAACGGTGGCCGTGCACGGTATCGACGACGAAGCCGTCAAGGATTGCCCAGCCTTTGCCGAATTGGCTGGCGAAATCGCAAGTGTACTCAACGGGCGCGTCCCGCTCGCGTACAACGCGGAGTTCGATCTGAAGTTCATCCATCAGGAGTACGCGCGAACGCAAGTGGAGCTGCTCCGCGTTCCACCCGCTTTGCGGCGCGGCGTGGAGTGGCTCGATCCCTTGGTGTGGGCGCGCGAACTGCAGAAGTACGAGAAGAGCAAGGCGCTCGGTGAGGTATGCTCACGGCTTGGAATTGAGCTGACCAACGCACATCGCGCAACGAACGACGCTGAGGCGGCCATGCACGTGTTCGCTTGTTTCGCCAAGGACACGCGGGTACCGAAGACCTACGCCGCGTTCGTCCAAGAGCAGCGCCGGCTGGCTCGCATTCAAGAAGAGGAACGGGCGCGCTGGCGTGCAGGCCGGGGCGGCTAGGGGATCTGCTCAAAATGCGGCAAATACGGCGGCCGTCGCGAATCGACGGTTGCACGGTTAACTCTTGGTGTTGCGCGCCGCATCCGATAGCATCCCACTATGGCTTCCGACCGACGTTACGCCTCTGAGCGGCGGGATCAGCCCAGCATCCTTGGCGGGCGTGAAGAGCTGAGGGCTACGCTCCTCAAACCGTACCTGTTGCGCATGCGCGACGAGCGCGGTGAGGCTGCTGCGCGCGCGATGTTGTCTACGGTCGGACTCAACAACTCGACGCTCGAAGACGAAACGGCTTGGATCTCCGTCGCTGCTGCGAAGCGTGCGCTGCGCGCTCTGGCCACGGCACTCGGTGAAGACGCGATTGCACACTGTTCCTCCTGGGTGACGCACGCCGAAGGACTCGGGGTGTACGTGCAAATGCTGCGGGTCTCGAGCGTGCCACTCGACGCATATCGTTACCTGACGGCCCACGCCGCGGAGACCACTCGCGTTGGTTCCTACCGACTCACGGAGTTCTCGAATAGTCGCGTCGAGATCGAGTATTCGCCCAGCTCAGGCCTCGACACGGAACAGGAAGATCGCCTGTTGTGCGTGGCGCGCGCCGCGGAATTCGAGAGTATGCCGCTCTTTTGGGGGCTTGGTCCGGCACAGGTCACCCACGTCCAGTGCCTCGCACAGGGCGATTCGGTGTGTCGCTATAACGTGCGCTGGACCGATCCGCGCTCACACCATGTCTGGCTAGGCGTTACGGGCGGAGCGATTGCCAGCGCTGGACCAATCGCGTTGTCCGGCAATTGGATTGCCACGTTGATTGGCACCGCAGTGGGAGCGGGCCTGGGCGGCATTATCGGAGGGCTCGCCGATCGCATCGCACGTGAGCGACAATCGCGGGTGCTCGAGAAGCATCGTATCTTGGCGCTCGAACGCGGCCTCGAGCTGCGCGGCCAGAGTCGACTGCCCGAAGGCGAATTGATCGGCATGGTGCTCGGTGGCAAGTACCGCGTGTTACGCCGGATTGGGTCTGGCGGTATCGGCGCGGTATACGCCGCAGAACACGTGGCGCTCGGGCACCGCGTCGCCGTCAAGTTACTGCGCGGAGCGGCTGCCGTGGATGCGTCGGAAACCGCCCGTCTACGACGCGAAGCGCAGTTACAGGTTTCGATTGAGCACCCCAACGTGGTGCGCACGCTCGATCTGGATCAAACACCAGATGGCAGCATCTACGTGGTGATGGAGCTACTGCGCGGTATTAGCCTTGCGGAGCGGCTGCGCGAAGGTCCGGTGCCGTCGGGGCAGGCAGTCCAAATGTTTACGTCCGTGTGCCGCGCGCTCGAGGCAGCCCATCGGCTCGGCGTGGTGCATCGCGATCTGAAGCCCGGTAACGTATTTCTCTGCGACGACGGGACGTACAAGGTCCTCGATTTCGGGATGAGCAAGTTTGCACAAGCCGAGAGCCTCACCCAAGAAGGCTACACGCTCGGAACACCTGAGTACATGTCTCCAGAGCAGTGCATCGGGGCTCCAGTCGATCCGCGTTCGGACATCTACGCGCTCGGAATCCTGATGTACGAGGCTCTCACCGGTGACATTCCGATCCAGAGTCGCAACCGTCGTGACCTGCTCGAGCTACATCAGCGCGAGGTGCCGCAACCCATGCGCACGCGTCGCCCCGATCTGGATATCAGTCCAACCTTGGACAACATCGTTCTCACTTGCCTAGCCAAGCGAGCATCGCAACGCCCTCAAACTGCGCGCGACTTGGAGCGAATGCTTACAGCGATCCCCACCGAAGAGCTACTGTGGCCACCCACCAACGAGAACTCCTCGGCGGCCCCGCCACCTGAAGGAGCACGAAGCGTCGAGCGCTCGCCAGCACTGAGGCACCTGCGCTAGAGCCACGACGCACGTGATGCGACGAGCCACGACGCGCGCGATGCGACGAGCCACGACGCGCGTGATGCGACGAGCCACGACGCGCGTGATGCGACGAGCCACGACGCGCGTGATGCGACGAGCCACGACGCGCGTGATGCGACGAGCCACGACGCGCGTGATGCGACGAGCCACGAC
>JBLNFG010000913.1:0-3762 GCA_050263495.1 Myxococcales bacterium
GAGATTTCGGTGCGGCCTGTTTCCGGTCAAGTTGACGATCTCCTGAGCGAAATCCGAATACGAATCGCTCGCGATGAGCGCGTCCTGGTGACTACGCTTACCAAGCGTATGGCCGAGGATCTGACCGAGTATTATGCGGATCTTTCGATCCGCGTTCGGTACCTGCATTCCGACGTGGAAACGCTCGAACGCATCGAATTGCTGCGGGCGTTGCGCGCCGGGGAATTCGACGTCCTGATTGGCATCAACCTGCTACGTGAGGGGCTCGATCTTCCCGAGGTCAGTCTGGTAGCGATTCTGGACGCCGACAAGGAAGGGTTCTTACGCAGTCCCCGTTCACTGATCCAGACGATCGGTCGCGCCGCGCGCAACGCTCGCGGGCAAGTGCTCATGTACGCGGACCGAATCACCGCGGCCATGGATCAGGCGATCAGCGAAACGAACCGTCGCCGCGAGATCCAGGTGGCGTACAACACTGCGCACGGCATCACGCCCGCTACGATCAAGCGGGCCATTTTGGATATTAATCCCGCCGCCGGCACCACGGACTACTACGCAGTATCCAAGGTCAAGGCCTCGGCATCAGCGACGCCCTCGACGCCTCCAACCAAATCGCGTCCAGCGACTCAGAAGGCCGCACGCGTGGAGGAACCCCCGAATGATGAGAATCTACTCGAGCGCATTGAGTCGTTGCGCCAACAGATGTTTGCGGCTGCCGAGAACCTTCAGTTCGAGACCGCGGCACGCCTGCGAGACGATATTCGACGTTTGAAGGAAGGCCAACCCGCTTCAGGCGATGCATCGGCGGAAACCACGCCCCCTCCTGCTTCGAACAGGTCGTTACGTCCGGCAGGACGCGCGTCGCGCTCGTCCCGAGCACCAGGGCGGGCGCGGCGGGCGCGCTAACTGCCAAACACCACGGACAGACAACCGCGGCGCCAACGCGCCGCTTACTGAGTAGTCCGGCACAAGGCGTTGACGCTCCCTACCAGCGCGTCCTCGCGCGAAACCACTTCGCTAAATTGCTGGTGGGTCTTCATGGCGGCCGAGATGTCCTTAGCTTCAATCGAGTCGGCGATGCTGCCGGCGAGCTTGGCCGCGTCCAACACCATGGCTCGGTACTGCTCGCTGAGCTGACGCAACTCACTTGAGTGCATCGACAGCGCTCCAATTTTGGCGGCTAGGTCTCGATACAACGAGGCCAGACGACGCATCGTGGTCGGGGTTGGCGCCTGATTCCCGGCATCCTGGTCGGTTACTCGCTCAATCTCAGCCAGATGAAGGTTTACGGCCTGAACGAATGCTTTGCACTCGTTGTTCTCGTGCTTGCGACAACCTTGACCAGCGGTGGCCGCGGCAAACCAACACGCCACCATCACCAGCCTGAGCAAAGCCCTCTTTCGGTGCATCCAGGTCACTCGATTCCCCTATCCCGGGTTCGCGCGATTCGCAACACGGGATTGCTAGCGCTGCTCATCAGAAATTGTGCCCGCAGCTTTTGTGACACACGTAGGACTACGCTGACCCATGCAGCGCGGCAGGTGCCGAAAGGGTACGCAGTCCAGCGAGCTGGACGAAGCACAAAGCCGCGTTCTCGCGTGGCGGGGAGCGCCGAACGCGCAGTGGAAGCGGCAAGTGCAGCGGCGCCGAGAGACTGATAAGCATTCGGCGTTCTACTGGCCCGGCCACACCCGAGAGAAGGCGAAGGTAGCGATGGCCAGTGGTGCCACCCACATGGAGAACCACGCCGTCTTCTCGTGGGCTACGAGCGAGCGGAGAGCGACCACGGCGACAATCCCGCCGGCTGCAGTAATTCCGCTGCTAAGCAACGCCAGACTGCTGGCGGTCTCGTGGATCTGCGCCGGGAGGCCCGCCTCCGCGACGCCCACAATCATCAGAGGAATCGAGATCAGTACCGAGAGGTCAAAGCTCCGGCGGTCGGTCAACCCCATCCACATTGCCGCTACCATCGTGCAGCCAATCCGGGAGATTCCGGGGACCAGTGCGAGGCCCTGCACGGCTCCCAACAGAAGCGCTTGGGTTGGCGAGAGAGAGAGCCTTCGCCGCGGTCCAATCCATGCCATTGAAAGCAGCGCAACCGCCGTCAAGGTCAAGCCCACTGCTATCACCAACGGATACCGATACAGATCTCGACGAGCCTCGCCGAGTGCCGCCCAGAACGTGAATGTGGTCAACTGGGCCAATCCAATCGAGACGAGATCGCGCTCGTCAGGTGACGGCCCCCCGGCGCTACGGCGTAAGAGTCGCGAGACGAGCGCCTTCGCCATTCTCTTAAGTTGCCCAGAGGTGACAATCAATGTCGCAAGGAGGGCGCCGCAGGCCCACTGGAACCGCTGAGTGGGCGAAACACCAGCGGGAACAAACAGCATCTCTGCGAGCGCAAGATGCCCCTCGCGAGATACCGGCAGGAACGTCGTGACACCGTAGAGCAGCGCTAACCCAAGACTCTCGGCAACACCTCCCTGCATCGACTCTTTCCTCGTGCGTTAGGCGGCCGAGACTACACTACCTGGTTCTAAACTTCGGTTGCCTCCGCGTTATCAACGCTGGGCCGGGGCAAATCGGCCACGTGGCCCGCCTAACAATCTCGCTGCTGCTTAGGAATCTCATGCGAGCTATCGCTGGCAACGGAACTGCCGAATGCCCGAGCTCCGAGTATAAAAGGGCACCGCATGCTTGGCTACCTCAGGATTCGTGGGCTCGCTCTACTCGACGACGTTACGGTCGAACTCGATCCCGGTCTCAATGTTCTGACCGGCGAAACGGGGGCGGGAAAGTCCATCATTGTGGATGCGCTGACCTTGTTGCGCGGCACGCGAGTTCGTGCCGACATCGTGCGCACCGGAAGGGATGCGGCGACCGTAGATGCAGAGTTCAACCTCAGCCCGGAGTTGGCACACCAGGTGGACGAAACGCTCGATCGTCATGGGATTAAGCCGTCCGATTCGGAGGCTAGCCTGGTCGTCCAGCGCAGCGTCGCACGCACCGGCCGTGGCCGGACCTTCCTCAACGCTGAACTGACCACGCTCGAGGTACTGAGCCAAGTCGGGGAACTGTTGGTCGACATCTGCAGTCAGCACGAACACCATTCCCTGACTCAGGTCGCTCGTCATATCGAGCTACTCGATGGCTTTGCTGGCGCGGGACTGCCTCTGAAAGCCTACGTTTCTGCCTACCAGGAGTATCGAACGGCGCTCGAAGAGCGCGCCGCCCTGGTCGAGCGCAGCAAGGCCGCCAACGAACGCAGTGAGTTCTTGCGCTTTCAACTCGAAGAACTCGAACGCGTTGCACCGCAACCGGGCGAGTTCGACCAGCTGAAGCAACGGCTGGGACTGTTGCGCAACGCTCAGCGTTGGGCAGAACTCGCGCGCGATGCGGAGCAATGGCTGTGCGAAGCCGACGATTCGATCTCCGAACGGTTGGGCCGGCTTCACGAACGCGCGCGACGCGGCGCCGACCAGTCCCATTACTTGGTCGAGTTTGCCGAGCAGATGCAGACGGCTCAGATCGCCTGCGACGAAGCCCTGAGGATCGTGCAGCGCTTCGTCTCTGAGTTGGACGTAGAGCCCGGAGCGCTCGAACGTGCGGAAGAGCGCTTTTACGAGCTCTCAGGCTTGCAGCGCAAGCACGGCACCGATGCCGTCGACCTGCCAGCGAAGCTCGCCACGCTGCGGCGCGAACTGGAAGAGCTCGAGCACGCCACGGAAACCCTCGCATTGCTGGACAAGCGCGTACAGCTTG
>JBLNFG010000914.1:0-3859 GCA_050263495.1 Myxococcales bacterium
TATTGGCTCGCCATTGTCTACCTTGCTGCTCGGTTCCTCGTAGTCCCCGGGCAATCGGTCCGACTCGGCGTCAAGGGGCAGCTCCTCGCGTGCCTCCTTCAGAAATTTGCGCAGCTCACTCTTGGTGCTCTCGATCGGTTTGTCGAGCGGCATCTGCCGGCCTTGAGCGCGGTAGATACGGTCTATCAGTGCCTTCAACTTGCCGACAATCTTGTCGATGGTCTTCTTGTTCAGACGCATCTCCTGAAGCGTCTTGACCATCTCATTGCGGTTCTCGACGAGCTCCCTATCGATCTGGCGCCGCATGGAGTCCGCGGCGTGTCGACGTTCTTCTGTGAGCTCGGCATTCTTACGGTCGATGCGACGCACCCGATCGATTAGGCGAATGATGCGGCGATCCGCCTCTTCCTCATCGAACTCATGCTCCTCGTCCTCAGCGTCGCGGATGATTTCCTTAACGCGAATCTTGTGCGTTCGGAGCTTCTCCCCAATATCGAGGATCTCGCGTACGGCCACCGGACTGTTTAGGATCGACTCGAGAACCTCGTTCTCGCCTTTCTCGATCCGCTTTGCGATCTCAACTTCTCCCTCACGGGTGAGCAGCGCTACGCTACCCATCTTGCGGAGATACATCCGCACTGGGTCGTTGCTCTTGTAGAGCTCATCGTCACCCTTGGGCGTAATACTAGGCGGCGGAACGCTCGCGCGCTCGGGCGGTTCCTGGGCTTCGGCACGTCGCCCAAGTCCCATTTCCTCATCTCCAATGCGTCGGTTGCGATTCTTTAGCTCACTTACGTCGTCGACGACTTCGATGCGCTCATCGTCCAGAGCGGTGAGCATGTCCTCCATCTGATCGGGTCCAACCTCCTCGCCTGGCAGCGCCTCGTGGACATCGTCATAGGTCAAGAAGCCCTTGCTCTTGCCCAGACGGATCAGCTCTTCCTTCGCATTGCTACTCGTGCCGCGTGCGGGCGGAGGTACAGAAGAATCAAGATCGTCGTCGAAGTCATCGTCCTCGGGAGCGGGAGTCGATGCCATCGAATCGTACTCCTCCGGCGGATCCGATTGCGGAGCTGCCTTTGCCTTGGCGGACTTCTGATCCGAAGGCTTGGACTGGGAAGCTCGATCGCTTCCGTGATTGCTCTCCGCAGACTTTGCTTCCGAATGCTTGCTCTCCGACGACTTTGCTTCGGCGCGCGGCGCCTTCCCCTTGGGCGGACTCGACGATTTCTTCGTAGAGGTCGTCGTGCCGCGCTTTGTTCCGCTGTCTGCCTTCTTAGCTCCCACCGCTACCTCTCTCCCACGCCGTGTCGTTGTTGCGCCTGATTGAACTGCTGTTCCAAGAGCGCTAGCTCTGACTCGAAATCACCTTGGGCTGCTGCCCTTCTGAGTGCCGAGATTGCGTCATGCTTCTGGCGAACCTGTTCCAGTCGGGCCAGCTTCGTGATGTTCTGCGAGAGCACGGTCTTCGCGTCCTCTAAGCTTTCGTAAAGCGGCGCGGCCAGTCGACTGGCCGCGAATGCTTGAACCGAGGTCGGCAGCTTTGCAAGAAATTGCTCGATTGCAAGGAACGGGTGACCGGTCATCGTTGATTTTGCTGCGGCCACCGCCGCAGCGATATCACCTTCCAAGAAGACTGCACTCTCTGAAAGCTCTGAACTGTTCAGAAGCTCGGGGTGATCTAACAACACACCTAGAACCTCGAGTCCAATTCGATCAGATTGGGCTTTGGGCCGATTCGAGTCGGGGTGAGGTTGATTTCCGGGCGCCGACGTTTGTGCGGGGCTTGGCTCGAGAGCGCTGCGGACACGACGCACCAACGCGCTGAAAGTCGGGGCGTCCGAGATGCCCAGGCGGCCTGCGATTTGATCGGCATAGCGAGTCGCCAGCGCGCGAACAGATGGATCCGTCTCACTTGCCAGCAAGTCGGTCACCTCTTTGATGCGCGCCGACTGAGCCAAAGCGTCATCGGCAGCAAAACCCGCATCTAGGACCGTGTCGATCATGTACTCAAGCAGCCCTCTGGCGGCGCCGACGGTTTGGTGAATCGCCGTTGGCCCAAGCTTTCGCACTAAATCGTCTGGATCCTGTCCATCCGGCAGTGACGCTACCTTGCAACCCAGTCCGGATTCGCGAATGGCTTCTCGCGAAGCGCGCACGGCGCGACGGCCCGCTTTGTCACCGTCGAACAGCAGGCACACGTCTGGCGCGAGTCGGCGGATCAAATTGGCCTGCTCTACGGTGAATGCCGTTCCTAGCGGAGCCACTACGTTGCCAATCCCGCGCGCGTGCAACGAGACAACGTCGAAGTTCCCTTCCACTACAACCGCTTGCCCGCTCTCGCGGATGGCATTGCGAGCCTGGAACCAGCCAAATAGTGCTTCCCGCTTGCGATAGATGGGAGACTCGGGAGAGTTCAGATATTTCGCCGGGGCCTGTTGCTGGGCTGAAGACTCAGTCGCGACCGCCATGCCGAGTTGCTGCAACTGGTCAGGTTCTGGCGCAGGCAGGGTTCTACCGCTGAAAGCGATGACTCGCCCCTGCTGATCCATGATCGCGAACATCAGTCGATGTCGAAAGCGATCGTAGTGGCCCGGGCGGTTCTTTCGAGGAACAATCAATCCGACCGCTTCGGCTGCTGCGTGGCTCAGCCCGACAGTACGCAAGTGATTGGTGAGCTCGTCCCAGCCATAGGGGGCATAACCGACACGAAACGCCTGCAACGCGTTAGCTATGCTGCCTGTCGGGGAATCAACGGTGAGCCCACGTCGAGCTAGCTCCTCCTCGGCATACGCGCGAAGTGGGTGCTCGCGCAGCATTCTCTCGAAGAAGGCCGCGGCGCAATTGCTCACATCGTAGAACTCGTTCTGTCGACGGCGAAGCTCCAACTGGCTACGCTGCTCGGCATCGCTGCCAACTTCGACGACGGTGATGCTGAAGCGATCAGCAAGTTCTCGCACCGCCTCGATAAACGATAGGCCTTGCGTCTCCTGAACGAAGCGGATGGCGTCCCCGGAAACGCCGCACCCGAAGCAGTGATAGAATCCTCGCTCCGGATTCACGTGGAAGCTAGGCGTCTTTTCTTTGTGAAACGGGCAGAGGCCGATCAGACTGCGTCCACGACGCTGCAGGCGTACGCTCTCCTCGACGACGGCAACTAACGACGCCTGCTGCCGTACGCGCTCAATGGTGTCCTGTCCAATCAACGCGTCGTCAGGCTTAGCGGATTTTTTCCGTGCGCCAAGCTGTCAGTTGCGTTGATTGCCAAAATTCCGCAAAGTCGGCCCCATGGCGGAAGCAATGCGAACATTGAGCGGGTAATTTCTGCTGCGTTCCGAGTGCGTCTTTCGTTTTGGGCGCGATGGTTGATGGCGCCGTTAGAAGAAAGCGCGGTCCGGGTTTAGCCGCTGCCCACTAGAGATGCGTCTATGGCGACTTCAGCGCGGTCTTCGCCGAGTGCATTGTGATCTTGCCCTCCACCCTGCGACCCCAGAAGAGGACGTCTTGCCAGGTGCGACCCATTGGTAGCCGCGGTGTTCGGATCATTTCTGCCGTCCCGGAGTAAGCTTCAGAGTCACTTCGCTGCGCTGCGGTCGCTTGCGGATACGTGGATGAGCCCGCGATTGCGTGTAGTGAAACCAGCGACAGCAGCCCCAACGATGAGGGTGAGCGGGTCCGCGTCTGGTCCGCGCCAGTGCGACGATCAATTCGCCATGAGCCGTCCGCGTACCTCGTCAGCCTACTTGGTGCATCTGAGCTCGACAGCCTTTGTGATTGCGCGCTCGCGATAGGAATCCTTCGGCTCAGCGCCGACGAATGCTGTCGCCACATTGGCGGGTGACGAGTTCAATCACTTCGT
>JBLNFG010000915.1:0-2532 GCA_050263495.1 Myxococcales bacterium
GCGAGCTTCGGCGTGTGGGCGAGAACAAGACCCGCAAGTTCGATGTGCGTGTGCTCGCGGCTACCAATCGCGATTTGCCGGCGGAGATCCATGCCGCGCGTTTTCGACAAGATCTCTACTACCGCTTGCGTGTCGTGGAGCTTCGCATCCCCCCGCTCCGAGAACGACAAAGCGACGTTCTGGCTCTGGCTCGTACCTTCCTCGAACGCGCGACGCAGCGAATGCGACGCCGGGTGACGAGCTTTACGCCTGCGGCTGCCAACCAGCTCGTGCGTTACGCCTGGCCCGGCAACGTGCGTGAGCTAGAGAACGCGATGGAACGTGCCGTCGCACTAGCGAAGGGCTCTCGCATCGACGTGGACGATCTTCCGGAGGAGGTCGGGCTCGCTCTGCCGAGCGCCTACGCGCCCGGAGAGATACGAAGGCTCGAGGACGTGGAACGTGATTACATTCTCGCCGTCGTGCGAACCAACCAGGGCAATAAGGCCGCCGCAGCTGAGCAACTGGGGATCGGCATCGCGACCCTCTACCGCAAGCTCAAACAGTATGAGGCAGGCTAGAACGAAGATCCTCTGCCGCATGCTCAAACAGTGTGAGCCCGCTAGGACGAACCTCCACTATCCGAACTGCACGGAGCGTTTCGTAAAGGCTCCATTCATCCACCAGCCCGTAATGGGAAAGGTGACAACGGAGTGCTCGTCGGCTGCTGCCCCCGCAGCAACCAGTAGCGGTGCGTAATGCTCCCAAGTCGGGAGCGCAATGCGCGCGCTGGGAGCTTGCCGCTCGAAGTCTATGAGCGCATCTGCGTCGAAGCGCGACAACGCACCTTCTGCCCAAGCATCGAACTCGCGTGCCCAGTTGGGGGTTCCGGCCTGGAACGCATAACGCATATTGTGTGTGAGAAAGCCGCTGCCGAACAGGAGTACGCCTTCGTCGCGCAAAGACGCGAGTGCTTGCCCGAGCTTGAATAGCTCAAGAGCATCGAGGCCGGGCATCGACATTTGGAGTACTGGAGTCTCGGCGTGCGGATACATGGCCACGAGCGGAACATAAGCACCGTGATCGAGACCGCGCTCCGGCTCGTCGCGGAAGGGAATGTCGCGCTGGCGAAGTAGCTCGCGCACGCGGTCTGCAAGCGCAGGCGCGCCTGGAGCAGCGTATCGAGTTCGATAGTACTTCTCCGGGAAACCATAGAAATCGTACACGAGCGGTACCGGGCGTGTGGCGCCGAGCGCAATGGGGCGGTGCTCCCAGTGTGCAGAAACCATGAGGATGCTCTTCGGCTTTGGCAACGCGCTAGCCCACGCGGCAAGCTCGCCCACCCAAACGGCGTCATCGAGCAGCATCGGCGCACCGTGTGCCGCGAAAAGGGTGGGCATTCGTGTACGTGATGGGCGTGTCTGATTCTCATTCTGAGTGGTCATAGTTGTAACCTCACGACGCGAGCACGCGCCTTCCATCAACGGCAAACTCCCCAGCAGGCGCAGTACATCTCTGCGGTTCATGATCACGCCAAATCGAACACGAGCACCTCGGCATTCGTCCTGCTCTGGAGTCCGAGCCGAGACTCATCCACCACGGCTGCCGCGTCACCAACCTCGAGCTCGACGCCATTGAGGGTGACCGAGCCGTCCGCGACTTGAACCCAGGCGCGACGCCCTGGCTTGAGATGGTGCTCAACCGATTTTCCAGTGGAGAGTCTCGTCGCGTAAATCGCTGCATCCTGGTGAATCGTGAGCGAACGATCTTGACCATCCCGTGATGCGATGAGGGCGAGTCGGTCCGTGAGCTCCCACGGCTCTACCGATCGCTGCTCGTAGCCTGGTTGCAACCCCTTGCGCTCGGGAAGGATCCAGATTTGTAATAGGTGCACTCGTTCCGTTTTTGAGTGATTCCACTCGCTGTGAGTGACCCCTGTCCCCGCGCTCATGCGTTGCAGATCTCCGGGTTGAATCGTCGAGCCGTTCTTCATGCTGTCCTGGTGCGCGAGCGCGCCGGACAGTACATAGGTAACGATCTCCATATCGCGATGCGGGTGAGTCGGGAAGCCCGCGCTCGGCTCTATCCAGTCGTCGTTGATGACGCGCAGGGTCCCGAAACCCATGTGCGTGGGATCGAAGTAGTCCGCGAATGAAAAGGTGTGCCGACTATCAAGCCACTCTGTCTTTGACTGGCCTCTATCGTTTGCGCGCCGGATCGTAATCATCAATGCCTCCGTGCAACCCGTCAGCATGGTACGTGCCAGTGGTAGTTGTGGCGGCTAACGCGTGATTTTGGCAGCGGCCGCTGGCTGGTAGGGGATCAAAATGATAGCCGAGTTACCGTTTTGATAAACCGCTTGGCTAGGGGTTGAACTCCCCACCACAGCCAGCGGCGTGCCGTCGAGCTCGACGGCGATTGTTCCCCCCAGCCGCCGTCGACCTAGTCTGAGGTCAATTTAGGAACGGGATGCCCGCGCAAGCCAGCTGGCGTGCCGTATGCAATTCGTCTCAGCAGGAGGCCGCATGAAACGATCCACGGCGATTTCGCTGC
>JBLNFG010000916.1:0-3496 GCA_050263495.1 Myxococcales bacterium
TACCACCCGCCGCGCTTATCGGGTTTGCGTCGCCAGAATTGCTCGACGAAGCACAACCAAGACTCAACAAGATCAAGCAACCAATGCAGTAATTAGTTCTCATGGTGATCCCTGTGATCGACGAGCCATTGCTCGTGAAGATTAGCTGACGCTGGGGCACAGCGTCGCGTTTGATGATCTACCATAGCGGGTTCTTACTCGAAAGCGAGCGACTCTATGCCTCGAACAAACTTGATGCAGCGCTAGTGCGAAGTTCTGTCCGATGGCAACGAAGCGCGTATGCAATGCACAAGCAGGTACCATCAAATGACAATTGTGTGCGTGTAGTCAGACCCATCTCGTGGCGGTTGAACGCTCGTCAGCGCGTCTAGAACGCCGACCGGTTGGAAACTCCTACGACAAGCGCCGATCCTCTCGCTGCGCAGGGCGGCCTCGTCGCTGCGTGATTCAAGCCGGCGCTTTACTACCCGGAATCCATTGAGGGGAGCAGTTGCCGGTGCGGATTCGGGTTTTGGGCGCGATCGGGCTCGCGTCGAAGTCGTGAGCAACGTTTCGTCAAGCAGTCGAACCGCAAGACTTCAATCTTCCGTTGCCCTTCTCAGCCAAACAGGGGCGCTCTTCCCCTAATCTCGCGATCGAGCAATGCCCTCTTGAGCCGCGCTGGTCCTGCCCGCACCGGAGAGCGCCCTGCGGATGCACTGTTGGAGTTTCTCTGTCTCAAATGGTTTCGACAGACAACGGTTGCCCGATTTGGCGATGAACTCGCGAATATCCTCGTGGTCTACACCACCCGTCATCAATACGACTCGTCGGGCGTGCTCCGATCCCAATTTCTCCAACTCCTGAACGAACTCCATTCCGCTAAATCCCGGCATCATCACGTCGCAAAACACGATGTCGAAGTCACCAGATTTGTACGTTTCGAGTGCATTCCTACCATCGTCGGTCATTACGACCTGGTGCCCCTTGAGCACCCGCGCCAATCCGCGTAGCACGGCTGGCTCGTCGTCGATGAGGAGAATCCGTGCTTGTCGCCCGGCGGGCAGCGAGAGCTGAGTCGTCTTTGCTTGAGCAGGTGTGGATTCGATCGCTCCCGGAGCAACGCGCAGATACACGGAAGCCGTGGTACCGCAGCCAACTTTGCTCGCAAGCTCGATTCTTCCGCCAAAACTCTCGATGATACCTCGGCAGATCCAGAGCCCTAGCCCCAGCCCAGACCCTTGTGCGCGAGTCGAGAAGAAGGGTTCGAATACTCGATCGAGATCGGATTCGGAGATCCCCTGCCCAGTATCGACAATCCGAATTACCACGAAGGAATCATTCTCACGGGTGCAGGTCAGGCGAATCTCGTTCTGCGCGGGACCGTAAGGTAATGCGTGCACCGCATTCACGAGCAGGTTGACAAACACCTGCTCCAACCGATGCGGATCCGCAATTACCCGCGGAACAGCCTCGATCACTTCAGTGTATTTTGCGCGATGCCGCAACTCGTTGCTCACCATACGCAGTACTGCGGCTAGGCTCGGCGCGAGTTCGATCGGCTTGGGGGGTTCCTCGAGAGGCTTGGAGAACTGCCGGGTAGCATTCACGATGCTTCGAATCCGGTCCCCACCGGCAATCGCCTCTTCGATGGCATCGTTGATTGCTTGGCGCGTTGGTTCGCCGCCGGCGAAGGTAGCCGCCGCAATCTCGTCGCGCACAAACTGTAGGTTGCTGAGGACGTATGCCAAGGGGTTATTGATCTCGTGACCGATGCCGGCAACCATTCGGCCCAGGTCTTCCAACTTTTGGGCATGGCGCAGTTCACGCTCGAGCTGCAAACGGTCGCTCATCTCCTTGCGAAGTTTCTCCAGAGCTTGCTCGAGTTGCCGGTTCGATTGCGCTAACTCCGAGCGTTCACAATCGAGTTCCTCGATGAGCGCGATATTGTCTAGTAAGGTGGTGAGGTGCTTTGCCGATAGCCGAAAGTGGCTGAAGTCGTAGTCGTTGAGTTTCTGTGTTCTGCTGACGCTCGGGGCGAATCCACACAGAAGAAGCAATTCCCCGCTCTGACTCGTCAGGCGGAGCCAGAACAGAGTCTCTAGACCGAGGTCCCGCGCCAGCTCTTCCATCTCGCTTGGTTCGCGACGACGGTAGTGCCCACTCGGATTGGTCGTCAAAAAGCCAAGCAGGTCCGGTCGAAGTTCGAGATCGTGCGGGAGTGGCACGTGGGACTGGGAGCATTGCAGTTCCAGTTTTTTAGCCTGGGCGCGCAGGTGGTAAACCGCTGCTACCTGGAAGTTCAGCTCCCCTACCATCAACTCAGCCCACTCTTGGACGACAGCGGTGGTAGTCCTCAAACTGGGATTGAGCGCGAGTCCGTGAAAGACCTTGATCCAGTGCTCGATCCTGGTGCGCTCGACACGCAAGCCAAAGAGCTCGCGCTCTCGGCGAAGCAGTAGCATCGCCTTCGAGGTCAGGTGCTCGAATATTGCCGGATCAGAGGGCATCAGACTCAGTCCGTAAACGCGAGTAAGGGATACGAATAGTTGTGGAACGTGGGTCGACCCAGGATGGGGAAGATCTCTCCCCAAGCCATCATGCCCAACCAGGCTGCGTCTTGGCCGATCGCGGCCTGCAGCTCCAGATTCTCCCTAAGTGTGTCTTCATCACCCAAGAACGGACGCGTACGTGAACCACACTCAACGCCCAAGACTGCTCGCACGCGGCGCCCGCGCAGACGCGCGGAAAGCGCCTGTCCCATTCGCATGGCACCGTCCAGAACGTCTTGGGTTGAGCGGTGATGCAACATTACCCGCGTCCCGACCGGAATCGAACATCCCAAAATTACGCCACCGGTGCTAGGTTCGAATTGGTATGGTGCGCGAACACGATACGCGTGCTCGGCGCCTGCGTGCTCAACCGGTATTCCAATAGCCAAGGCCGTCCTCTCGGCGAATTGGTCGCCACAGATCTCGCGCCAGAGGTCGACCGCTCGTCGACCATCGAGCTCTATCAAGACGTTCTCCTGCGCACGGGTAACTGTCACCTCGACGCCCACGGGGGAGCAGCCATGGCACGCATCCACTTCAATCGCGAACGGACCAGAAATCGAGCATGCTACTGCCGCGCCACTAGCCGCAGTGTTGCCGTAGTATTGATGAGTGTTGACCAGTTCCTCGAAGGAATAGGAGTGCGCCGCACCACCGCCGACAATTGGACAACCAACCTCGGCAAATAGCCCGTCCAGAAAGGCCTCAATGTCCACCCCCGAGACGGCGTCATAGTTGAGGACCACTACGCGTGGAGGCCCATCGAGCCCATCGCGCAGTGCACGCCCCAGACTCGCACCTTTTGACGCGGTGTCCGTGGTGATGTCACTGACCATGCCGTGCCGCACTACGATTGAGTCTCCACCCAGGGCAAGTGCACCCGACGCAAAGCCGTCTTCGCGAACGCGCCCCGAGCCCATAACGCCTTGTGCGGAGCAGCCGATGACAGGCACGTCTGGCCCCAG
>JBLNFG010000917.1:0-6618 GCA_050263495.1 Myxococcales bacterium
GATCTGCTCGCGAAGCACGCCATCAATCGCTCCGCCCAGTGCCGAGTCGCCCTTCTCCTTGTCAAAGGTTCCGGTTCCCCATTTCTGGAAGAAGTTCCCGATGACGCGGTCGCCCACGCCAAACTCCGTCACTCCTTCGCCCACCGCAACGACCTCACCGGCGGCATCGGAGAGTGGTATCAATGGAAACTTGAGTTCACTCAGCTTGTACCGGTCCTGCGCGACCATCAGGTCGCGGTAATTGAGGCTAGCCGCGCGGAGCCGTACCAGTAGCTGTCCCGTTCCAGGTTTCGGGACGTCGAGCTCAAACATTGAGAGGCTGTCGAGACCAGGACTATTCAATCGATAGGCACGCATGAGGGGTATGCTCCAGAGAAATTGGCCAACACGCGAGGGACACGTGGTGCACACACATCTAGGGCGTTGCGTCGTTTGGCGCTATGGGTTTCACGCTATCGTAGCGTAGTGACGCGGCCCCGTTTGCCGTGTCTTGTTCCCACACGGTAGACGTGCCAAGTCGAGGGAATCGAGCAACAACGACGGATAAGGCAACGGGCGAGGGTGGACCTTTCGCGACGCTTGTGAGGGGTCGGACCCGCTCAGTCGCTTGCGCGACTCGGCCAACGTGCGACCGCTTGACGACGCATAAGCCGATACTTATGGGTTGGGTATGCCGAGCGCGACGGTCATCGAGAACAACGTCTTCCAGGCACTAGCGGACCCGAGTCGTCGCGCAATCTTCGAGTCGCTCATGCGGGGCGAAGCGGCGGTGAAGGACCTCACCGCGCGCTTCGACATCTCCCAGCCGGCGATCTCGCAGCACCTTGCCACCCTGAAAGATGCGGGCCTGGTCAACGGCAGGCGCAAGGGTCGTTGCGTCTATTACCGAATTGAGCCGCGCGGGATGAAACCATTGATCGACTGGATCGCGCACTACCGCGCGTTCTGGGTCGAGCACGTCGATCGCCTGGAAAAGCTGCTGGAGAACATGGACGAATGAGCCTCACGGACAAGACCACAACTGCCCAAACAGAATCAATCTTGTTTGAATTCGATCTGAAGCATTCGCCGAAGAAGGTTTGGCGCGCGCTTACGGAACCCGCATTAGTCGCAGAGTGGCTTTTGCCGGCGATTGAGCTCAAGCTCGAGCCTGGGGCGTCATTCATTTTTCGAGCACCGCCCCAGCCCGGCTGGGACGGTACCGTAAACTGTCAGGTTCTCGAAATTGAACCGCTCACCAAGCTCAGTTGGAAATGGGTGGTTGGGGATCTGAATACGGTCGTCACCTTCACGCTTACGCCCACTGCGTCCGGTACGCGCCTTGTGCTCGTGCAATCCGGGTTTACGCCAAGCCAAAAGCGGAACCTCGCCGGGGCGCGGTATGGCTGGAAATCGATGGGGGGAAAGCTGGTCGAGCTGCTGGAGCGCACCGCGGACGAATAACGCATCGTGAATCCACCCCTTCTAAAGGAAGTAATATGAACATCATTCTGTGGATATCCCAGATACTACTCTCTCTGCACACGCTCACGGGCGCTGTGTGGAAATACTCGAACTCCGAACAAAGCGTTCCGTCGCTCAAAGCCATTCCGCACGGAGTATGGCTTGGACTAGGCGTCGTCGAGATACTCTGCGCCCTGGCCCTGGTCGTGCCAATACTCAGCAAGTCCTTAGGCGTTTTGACGCCGCTTGCGGCTGGTTGCATCGTTGCAGAGATGCTGATCTTCTGTGGTCTTCACATCTACTCCGGCGACAAGAACTACGGCCCTGTTGCTTACTGGCTTGTCGTGGCTGCCATAGGTGCATTCATTGTCTATGGCAGAACCGCGCTCAAGCCTCTGTAACGGCCCCTTGTACCCCGACTATCGTGAGGAGAGGGGTACTAGAAGAACCGCGGAGTGTATTGGTTTTGGGCCCAAAGAAACGAGGCTGATAGCGCGAGTGGCCGCGTAGCGGCGGCTCCGAAGGGCCATCGTCACAATGGAATCGCGCCATCAGTTGGACGGAGTACAGACATCGAGCAACCGAGCGTCCGCGAGTGCCAAGGTGGTTGGTTGCTCGCTGATGATGTGGCAGCCATTTCCCAAGGCTTGCACTTCCGCGTATCCACGGTCCGTCGAGACGAGCCGGGACTCACCATCGACGTACAACGCTGTCGTTCCGCTGCCAACCGGAATTCTAACGTCAGCTTTGGCATTTCCGGGTACATGAACGGCAAGCTCGAGGGTATTGGTCGTGCTGTAAGCGAAGCCCGCGCCGACTGTGCCTCGGACTGTAGGAACGGTAATAGTGGCGTGCTGAAGTGTTCCGGGTCTTGGCTCGACGCGGAATCGCGCATAACCGGGTTCGAGCGGACGGATCCCGAAGAGCCCGGACGGGATCAAGAAGGCGGGCGACGCGGCCCAGGGATGAGAATAGGTCAAGTTGCTCTTCAAGGATGAGTCCCAGGCCTCAGCGGTTGCTCCCGCACCGTTCTGGATCATGTTCATCCAGCTCGAGGTGCCCGTTGACGTGAGCAGGTTAAGTGCAGCCGTGCCGCTGCGCGCATCGAAGAGCGCTCCGATGAGGAATGCCGCGCCATACACGCTGCACGCCATGCCTTTGGATGCCACGTAAGCGGCGACTCGAGGGGCTTCAGTCGTTTCAGGAACGCCGAATGCCAGCGCGAACGCGCTTGCGTGGAGAGAGTAGTGACCGGTCGCTATGCCGTTTGCGTCCAAACCGTCGTCATAGGAAGCGCTTGCGACTGAGTAGAGCTTGGCGTTCATTGCGTTACGTAAGGCGCTAGCGCGAGTTGCATACGTGGCTGCATCGCTGGTGCGTCCAAGTGCAGCGGCCATCTCCGCCATGTCCTTGTAGGCACGGTAACTGAGGGCATTGACGACGGTGTTATAGGGTCGGAATAGGTAGCCGTCCCGCTGCGTTTGCGGCCAATCGACGATGTCACAATCGGTGCTGCTACTGCAGCCGTTCGAGCCGTTGCTCTTGCGAACTAGATTGGTCGCGCTCTCGAACCAGGCCTCGGGTAGTTTCTTGGCGAGGCTCGCGTACATGGTTTCTATTTGCCGGATGTCTCCAGTCTGCTGCCAAGCGTCGTGCACCGCGAGAATCACGTACAGCGGCCATTCGGTGGGCCAGGTGCGGTTACTCGTGAAGTAGCCCAATGAGTACCAACCGAGCGTTGGATCTTCCGTGAGATAGAGATTCGAGAGCTGTTGCAGGTACGCATCTGCTTCGTAGTTGGCGCGCTCTCGCGTCCAAGAATCCGTGTAGAAGTTCACATTGACTGCCTCGATAGTGTTCTTCGAGAGCTGCCAGATTTGCTTCAGATACGTGTCGGAGGCGTCAAACGTCGCAGCCGCGGTATCGAGTGGGTACACTAGGGCAAGAGCCTTGAGCTTGTCGGCCGTGATCGGTTCTGGTGCCCCGATGATCTCGACGTAGCGAAATACGCGCATGCCCCAGGTTCGGAAGACCTGCGACCCCTCACTCAGGGTGTAGATGTCCTGATAGGTGTTGCCCGTGTTCAGTTGGTACCGCACCGTGTTAGCAGCCGAAGTTACCTCCCCGAATCGGATCTCGACTGTGCTTCCTGACGTGGCGCTATCGATCTGGTACTGGATTCCGCCCACCCAAGTGCGACCGAAGTCGATGAAGTAATTTCCAACGCCCTTTTCGACGATCTGCACGGGTGGCAGGAGTTGTTCCTTCACTTTCGCCATCGGCGCGGCCGCGAGCGAACCGAGAGCGGACTTCTCGCCCGCGTTCGACCACGCGTTGTCGTCAAAACCCGGAGCATCGAAGCCATTGGGAAAATCTTTTGCACCCACATTCTCTTTGGGTGCCACGAAGTACGAGGTGCCGATACTGCCAACGGGTGGAAAGACGTAGTCTCCCGAGCGGGCTTTCCAGGTCTTGTCGGTACCAATGAGCTCCCGCGTTCCGTCCGTGTATTCGACGATCAACTCGGCTTGGAAGGACTGGCCCTTGGTTGTGTACGCGAGCACTCCGAGCGCATTCGAACCTCCTGCTTGAAGCAAGGAGGTGACGTCGAAGCCGTCGTAGCGGGCTTCACTCGCGATGGACTGCGTGGGGCCAAGTCCGACGAATTTGCCGTTCAGGTGAAGCTTGTAGACATACTGCCTTGCCGGTACGGGGCTCGTCGCGGTGGCGTACACGGTTGCCCATGCAATGGGTTTGTCCGCAAGCGTGAACTCCTTACGCAAGAACGCCCAGTCGACGCTGAATCCACGAGTGAGGCAGTGCGTGCCTTTCGGCACCTGGAAGGCACCGCTCGACACGCTACCGCACCCGAAGGTTCGGTCGCCTGTGGCGAAGTCCGATTGGAGAAGCGACTGTCCATTGGCCGCGACGACGGACAGATCCGCCAGGCTTCCCGACTCGGTGCTGCCCGTGCGCACGCCGACTCCACCACTCGAGAACATGGAATCGACCAGCGTGTGGACGAGAACTCCGTCCACGAAGGTTCGGAGTGTCGCGCCAGTGGCTTCGATCCGAACTAGAGCCTCCTTGCCGAGTGTCAGGGTGCCCGACGGCAAGGTGACGGTCTCGATAACCGTGAAAGACCCATTCTGAAGACGGTGTGGGACCAGGCGATTGTCGCTTCCGCGGAACTGCCACATGTAACCGTTGTTGGTGTCGGGCGCGCGAAAGCGAATCCCGACGGCGATCTCGTTGACCGTCAGGTGGGAAGTGATGGTGTAGTCCGTCCAATTGGAGCTATCGGCGAGTGCCCAGATGGGTTGGGAGCTTGACCAACTCGAACCAGGTCCCGTGCCAAACGAGGCAACGTCCGACCAATTCGAGACACTACCGTCAGGAGCCCAGTGTCGCGCCCGCCAGAAGTAGCGCTCCGACAGTGCAAGGGGCGAGCCCGCATAAGAGATGCCGTTCTGCGTTCGCGATGCAACCTTGCCCGTTGTCCAAAGGTCACCCTCCAAGGCTTCCGCTTTGGCGCGCGTTGACGATACTCGGATCTCATACGCGAACTGATCGGCGGTGTTGGCATGCCAACCGAATCGCGGCGTCACGTCGAGGTCGAGCGGTGCGCTCAGACCATTGACGCTCAAGTGGCTCGGCAGGGCAACGACTATGGACGAACCTCCGGACGCGCCCGCCGTCGCGGTTACGACTCCTGACGAACCGCCCGCCGCGCTTGCACTGCCAGAGCCCGAGGCTGCGGTTCCGGCGATTGGCGCTCCACCTAACGCAGCACTACCGCCCACGGTGATCTCAGAGGAAGTGCCGCCGAGGGCGCCGCTCACACCGCCCATTGCCAGGGTGCTCGTGCCACCCGCGCCGCCAACACCGGGGTCCGTTGTGCTGCCCGGGTTCGACGCCGTTCCGCCGCTACCCATTCCGCCTGGGGTCGTTGCGCTTCCGCTGTTACCCATGCCGCCCGGATTCGACGAGGTTCCACCCCCGAGTTGTCCAGTTGCGCCGCCAATCCCACGGTTCCCACCGATCGTCGACGCGCCGGCGGACTGCTGATCGCCGCCCGCGTTGGAGTTCGAAGGACCATTGTCGCCTCCGCCGCAGCCAACGCTGCCGGCGCAGAGGGTCCAGAGGCCAATCATCATGCAGTTGCGAAATTCATTCATTCGGGTACCCCGACGTCGCAGAGTAGAAGACCTTACCCATCTACGTCGTGAGGCAGGCAGGGCTGAAGCGTGCGGACTCACCAATCGGTCCGGAGCCGGTCAATAGTTGCAGCAACTGAGTGGCCCTCGCAATGATGACCAGGATTCAACATCGCTAGGAGCGATCTGTACGACGTTGTGCGCTCGTGCGCAAATTCTCGCGCCCTTCCCGAAGATCCGATCAGCGCGTTGGCATAGCGAGGATGCGTGAGTCGCTAAGTAATATCCAATTCGAGAAGAACAAAGGGATCGTTCCTGGAAGGTTCCTGCAACGGTAACGCGCGTTCCGACCTCGATTCGAGAATGGGCCACGTGCCATCAGCAAGCCGATCGGGCGCCTGCTCAGTACTACGTTGCCGAGCTCGGGCGTCGCGCAGTGCAGACCGACTACGCGCGGCGACCCACGATCAGATTGGCAGGTACGGGCAATTCCTGTGGTCCTTCGCCGAACTCCTGAAGCAGGCGTCCGAGCACCCCCGCCTCGACCCGCGGCCACTCGTTGGGACCCATTTTCTCGCGCAAAAGGGCGATTGGAGCGGTTGAGCGGACCATTCCGCCCCAGAGCTCGCGCGTCGAGGAATAGCTTTGTGTATGGGTTACCTCGATGACTTCGACGTCTTCGAAGCCTCCCGCGCGCATCTCTGCCACGCAGTCTTCCCGGTGAGCCAGCGGTGCCGCCGAACCGCCGAGGGGCAATGACGGCAGAAATTCCCGCAGCGCTCCCCATACGCATCCGAACAGGGGCACCCGTTCAGAGGGCACCCAACTCGAAACAACAGCGCGCCCACCTGGCACCAACACCCGCCGCAATTCGCGAAAGCCCTTCCCTCGATCTGGAAAGAACATGAGTCCAAACATCGAGAATGCCTGATCGAAACGAGCGTTCTCAAATGGCAGCGCTTGGCCGTCTCCCACGTGCGTCTCGATAACGACCCCATCACGTGCGGCGCGCGTGCGC
>JBLNFG010000918.1:0-2624 GCA_050263495.1 Myxococcales bacterium
CGGGGTCTCGCATGAAGAAGCGACACGGCAGGTTCCGGCAGGCGATCGCCAACGTGTGGAATTCGTTCGCCAGACCTTCCACACTGACCTAGCAGATCCGACCGCCTACGATCTCGTCATCAACGTTGGGAGTTACTCAGCTACGCGTGCCGATTCGATGGTCCTCATGGCCTACCTAGCGAAATTTGGTCACCTTCCGGCGGAGGTTCGGGCTTCCTGGGCGCCCGAACAGAGTGGAACCATTGCCGTGGGTGCCATTGAGCCTTCACTAGAGAAGTCTGGAGAACGGCTCGCGTCGCGCTGAGTCCCGATGGCCTGGCAACGAACTTTGTGCAGACTGCCTCGCGTCGAAACCGCTGCCTCAATCCTGGGGACGGTTCGACGCGAGTCTCTCGGCGGCAGTGGTAGTAGCTACTTCAGAGCCGCTTCAGCCGCGTCTGTGAGCAGTCGTGCCATGCGCTTCGCAAACTTGCCCGGATCAGCGGGCGGGCTGCCTTCGGCAATGAGCGCCTGATCGTATAGCAGTTCCACCCATTCACTGAATTTCGAGGAATTGGGATCGATCAGGAGCAGTTTGCGCATGCCAACCACGACGGCGTGGTCTCGGTTGACCTCCAACACCCGCTTGGTCTCCGGCACCTCCATTTGTCGGGCCCGCAGCATGCGTTCAATGTGTGGCGATAGCGCCCCCTCGGGGCTGACGAGGCACACCGGAGAATCGGCAAGTCGCTTCGATGCTCGCACGGCTTGAACCCGATCACCGAGGATCTGCTTCATCTTCTCGAACAACGGCTCTTGCTCATCCGGGTCAGGCTCGGACTTCTCGTCCTTTTTCTCCGTCAGATCGAGGGCCGCCGTCATAGCGTCCTGAAGCTTCTTGCCCTCGAACTCCGGGAGATTGCTCATCACGAATGGGTCAACCGGATCCGTGAGCAGGAGCACTTCATACCCTTTGGCCCGCAGCGACTCGAGGTGCGGGCTGGCAGCCAACACACCGAGCGAAGGCCCGATGGCGTAATAAATAGCCGATTGCTCGGGTTTCATTCGCGAAACGTACGAGGCCAACGAGACCTGGCCGCTCTCTCTCGAACTCGCAAAGCGCAACAGCTTGCTGATGCGCGCATTCTCCTCTGGCTCGAAGTGCAGCCCTTCCTTGAGCACTGTGCCAAATGCTTCCCAGAATTCAGCGTACTGCTCAGCCTTGTCGCGCTCCAGGTCCTCCAACATCAACAATGCATGGTTCACTACCTGCTTCTTGATAGTTCGAACAGCTCGAGAGTCTTGCAGGATCTCGCGCGAGACGTTCAGCGGCAGATCCTCCGAGTCGACCACGCCGCGTAAGAACCGGAGCCACTTGGGCAGCAGCTCCTCACTGTTCTCCATGATGAGAACTCGCTGTACGTGCAGACGCACTCCGTGTTTCGAACTCGGGTCGAACAGATCAAACGGTGGCCGCTTGGGTAGGAAGAGCAGCCCGGTAAACATCTGTGTGCCCTCGACCTGGAAGTGACGGTAGGCGAGCGGCTCTTCCCAATCGTGGGTCAGGTGTTTGTAGAATTCGTGGTATTGCTCGGTGGTGATCTCTTTGGGATTCCTCTGCCAGAGCGCGTTCGCACGGTTGATCCGTTCGAACTTCACTTCTGAAGTCTTGGGATCCTTCCTTGCCAGCTCGATCGGATGGCCCACGTAGTCAGAATAGCGTTCAATCAGCGACCGAATACGGAACTCTTGCAGGAACTCCGACTGATCCTCCTTGATGTGCAAAATCAGCGTGGAGCCTTGCGAGGCGCGCTCGCAGGGTTCGATGGTGAAACCTTCCTTGCCATCGGAGATCCAACGGTAAGCTTCTGTGCTACCGGCCTTCCTGCTAATTACCTCCACGCGATCAGCGACGAGGTATGCGCTGTAGAAGCCCACACCAAATTGACCGATCAGCTGCATGCTTGAGTTCTTGGCTTCACGCGCCTGCTCGAGCTGCTTGAGGAACTCTCTGGTGCCGCTCCGGGCAATCGTCCCGAGATTTTGGGCCAACTCTTCTTGAGTCATCCCGATCCCGTTGTCATCGATGGTCAACGTACGCGCCTCGGCATCAATCGAAATCCTGATGCGAAACTGTTCGTCCGTAGCAACCAGGTTCGGCTGGGTTATGCTTTCGAACCGTAAGCGATCCAGCGCATCCGATGCGTTCGAGATCAGCTCCCGAATGAACACCTCTGGGTGACTGTAGAGAGAGTTTACGACGAGCCGGAGCACAGCTCCGACCTCAGCTTGGAAGGCTTGGGTTTTGGCCTCTGACATAGCGATGCAATCTGGTGAGGGCACAAGCAGGTACTACTGACTTGCGCGCCGCAGAAGATCGACACGCAGTTCGCTCTGTCAAGGTATGCACCCACCGATGACGCGATTTGGTCCGCCGTCCAGTTCGCTGACGGGCGTCAGTGCGAGCTGCCTGTTCCGCTGCTAGGACCAACGGATGACCCAAGAAGTCCACGGCCATGAGGTCCTCGAACGCATCATCAACGCTGGCGGCGTGATGCCGTTATCGCAACTCCGCAGTTCCGCGGCGACGGCGTTTGGGACGGACGCGCAATACTATACTTGCTCGGCCCGCGGGATGAGTTTTG
>JBLNFG010000919.1:0-4703 GCA_050263495.1 Myxococcales bacterium
TCACGCATGACTTGTTGGCGCTGGTCATTCACCTTCCGAGGCAACATCATCGAACGAGGATTGTAGGCGGTCAGGATCGCGAACCTGGCCTTCAACAAATCTGGTAACTGTGAGGAGTCTGCAACGATTTCGCCGTCCAGCGAAGTGCGGAGCACACCAGAATCGGTTGGCAGCTCGTAGACCGTCGAGAAATAAGAACGCAGTAGATTCTGATCCACGTGACGGAGGCTAGCGGGTTCGGGTCCGTGGTCAACCCCTCTAGACCCAGAGGTCAGTACTCGAGGTCTTCCACCATTGCCCGCAGCAGTTCTGCGACGGCCAGTGCGCTGGCGGGACAAGCACGGAACCTGTTGGGAGAATCACCATCCGCCATTTCAGGGACCTGAAGCACGGCCAGGGGATCCGAGAGAACCCCCTCGACCAATTCCCGCAGGTCGCGTCGAAGCTCGTCGTCGTCCGGAGCCTGCCTCACCTGGGCCCGGACATAATAGCCGAGTAGGTATGGCCAAGCCGTGCCTTGGTGAGCAGACCCCTCGCGCTCTTCCAGCCCACCCTCGTGATAGCCTTGGTACATCTTATCCTGAGGCGAGAGCGTTCGAATTCCGCGCGGGGTCAGTAGGTCACGCTGCACCTTGGCTAGAATCGCGTCTGCTTGCCAAGGCTCGAACAGCTCTGGATCAATCGCAAGAGCGATCAAGGCGTTGCAACGTACGCTCGGATCGGACCACCCACCATCATGCCCGGACAGTTCGCCAACGCAATCAAATGGGTAATCCGTATCTGCACACCAGAATCGCCGACGAAACGCTTCTCTCGCAGCCTCGCGAGCTTGCCTGGCCTGGGTCGCCACCAGCTCGTGACCATAGATACGAGCTAGATGCTCCAGGGTCTCGCAGCCCCGGGACCACAACGCCTGCAGCTCGACGGCGATCCCGCGACGAGGAGTGACGATCCAATTGCCTACTTGTCCATTCATCCAAGTCAAAGGTCGATCGTCGGCGGCATTGGCCAAGAGCCCGTCACTCGTGAGCCACACCAGTCGCTTGAAGTGTTTCGAGCGCAACCGAACAAACGCGCGCACCATGGCGGGGTAAGCGACGCCACGAATGAAGTCGTCGACCTCAGAGACTTTGCCTAGCAGGGCGAGCACAGCCTCGAACAAGAAGAGAGTTGCCGTCGGTGAACAAGGCCCACGTGCGTGGCCGGTCTCAGTGATCAGCTCTGGCAACAGCCCCGCGTGCTGCAGGTCCATCATGCAAGCTAAGCTGCGCTTGGCGAAATCGAGCTGGCCGGGCACGAGGCACAACCCTGAGAGGGCCTGAAGCGCGGGCACGAGGTGAACACCATACCAAGGATAGCCGGCAATGATCGCTGTGCATGTCGGTGACGCCACACGATAGCACTCGGCTGCAATCGTCAGGCGGCGAACGAAGTCGGGACGCGTCGACCCGATATCAAGATGGCGGAGCTCACTGCAGGTTTCATCTACGATGTCCTGCGCAGACTCAGTCGGAAGGGTCTGGACTGCAGTGACCAGGAATTGTGGCTTGCCTGGGATGAGGACGATCTCGAACGTTCCCGGCGTCCACAGATCCTCCTGGAACTCCGCTGCCCTCGTCCGGTCCTCGAGGTACTCGAACCGTCGCCACCAATCCGGTGATCCAACGAACACACCGCTGTGTCGGAAGCATAGCGGTGGCAGATCTACGTTGGGCTGAATCTCTACCTCGCGCTGGCGGAGTGCCACGCGCTGAACCATGGCGCCGTGCTCGTGCATCAGCTCGTGAATGCGTCGCAGAGGCAGCAGAGGTCGAAGATACAGGGTTGCGGGTTCATCTCCGTGCCAGGTGAACCGCATCACGGAGATGTTCCTGCGCCGTGCAAGACACAAGTCACGCTCGAACTCGTACTCGCCGATCCGGTAAGTCCAGCGCGGTATCGGGTCCATGGCAAAACGCCGGAGCAACCGGTACCCCGGAGTGGGCGCCAAACCAGGAAACTGATGGGTCGAAAGACGATGCTGCTTGCCGTTAGCATGGAGCGTCAATTCGACATGACTCAACATGACGTACCGCCCCAACGGCGGCACCAGGGGAGCAACCAAGATCCCATGGTAGCGCCGAGTGTGCATCATCGGCACAGTGCTCATGGCATACGCCCCAGCGCCGTTCGTGTGAATCCACTCGGTCGCATGGAGCTCGCCGTACGTATCTACGACTGGCCACGGATCGGCTAATGGTCGATTCAAGATGTTGCTACCTCGTCGTGCCCCACTCGGGGTGCTCTGAGAACGCCTTGGATCCACCCACTGGCCAGAATCCTCGGTCACGGCCCCTCATCGTCAATTTCTGGGCTGTCCGCGTCAACAACGTTCCGGTCCCCTCGGTGTTTTTCCGACGGAATTGCCAGCATCTCGCCTTGGCCAAGACGGAGCCGAAAGACTTCTCCGGCGCCAACGTCGGCCGGCCCTAGAATCACGCGACCATCGAGCCGGGTCGCGATGGCGTACCCTCGCCCGAGAACAGCGAGTGGCGAAAGACTCTCGAGAGCAGTTTGGCTCCCGAGCAACCGCGCGCGCTCACGGTGCAACCGCATCTGGAAACACTCGACGAGCGCACGCTCCTGCCTTGCGACGCGTTGCTTGGCCAGCCCCAGCAACAAGCGCGGGTCACGCACCGCCAAACGACGACCCAACTTTTCAGCGCGTGGTCGCTCGGACCGCAAACGCCTGGCGATGCATGCTTGTAGATCTGCGCGGTATTCGTCGAGCCGTTGCTGCCGCTGAAGGACGAGAAAGCGCGGATCTCTCAGGCGAATCCGCAGATTCTCCGCCGTTACGCGATCTTCCTGGAGGCGCTGGCGCATCGCATTCAGGATCGCCGTCGTGGCGCGAGCCAACGTTGTACACCGAGTGGCGTGGTCGCAGACGACCAGCTCGGCTGCCTGAGACGGTGTTGCGGCGCGGTGGTCTGCCACGAGGTCGGCCAACGTCGAGTCGACGTCGTGCCCCACCGCACTGACCGTAGGCACGCGGATCTTCGCGATGCGGCGTACCAATCGCTCATCGTTGAACGCCATTAGGTCCTCGCCGGCCCCTCCACCTCTGCCGATAATCACCACGTCAAGCATCGGATGTCGCTCGAGCAGATCGATCGCCGCGATGAGACGCTCTACCGCACCTTCCCCCTGAACTTGAGCGGGCGACAACAAGAGATGCGCGTGGCCTCGCCGATGCGCCACGGCCACCACGTCCCAAAAGGCCGCCCCTGTTGGGCTCGTAACTACGCCAACTACGCGCGGTTCGGGCGGTAAAGGCCGCTTGCGTTCGGCGGCAAATAAGCCCTCGGCAGCGAGCTTCTGTTTCAGCCGTTCGAGAGCTTCAAGTAAGCTTCCGCGCCCATCTGGTCGCGCGCGATCAACAATGAACTGCAGCCGGCCGCGGGGCGCCCAGAGCGTCGCACGCCCGGTCACTTGCACGCGCGCACCGTCAGCAAACAGGCCTTTGTAACGAAAGCCCTGATTGCGATAGAGCACACATTCGATGAGGGCATCCTCGCGCTCGTCCTTCAGAACGAAGTAGAGATGTCCGCTCGAGGCGCACTTCAACGACGCAACTTCGCCTTTGACCCACTCGGTACCGGTGGCGTTTTCCACGGCTCGCCGCAAGCGTCGATCAAACTCGGCAACGCTGACGACTGGTATCTCTCTTGACTCGTTCGCGTCGTCCATCAGAGTTTCTTGAGCTCGTCAATGAATTCCCAATCGGCGATCAGGTGCTTCTTTAGCAATACGGCGATCAGAGCCGAGACCAAGGCCTCCCAGCGACCGTGATCTCCGAGGACCTCGCTAGCATCTTGTCCATGCAACTTTGCTCGTAGTGCGGTGAGGATATCGCGCGTTGTTAGCTGATCGGCATCATTGTCAGGGAGCGGCGGTATCGTCGGGGCACGTAGTCTGGGCCTGCGCGCGGGCAGAGTTACCTGCGAACCGTCGAGCAACGTGAGCGTTACCATGCGTCGGGCAGCGCCCTTCTTCGGCTTCGGCATCGCGATCTGCCGCACATCGACGGCAGGGCTACTGTCTGGCACGGGTTCGAGTACGGCAGGTGCATCCGCTGGGTGAATGCTGGAAACCGGGCGCGCCGCGCGCAAGGCGCTGCGTGACGGGGAAGTGCCAGCCATCTCGGCACTGACCGGCGATGGAGATGCGGCAGCTTGCCGCGGTTGCGGCGGAGTGCTCTGGGAATCCGTGGCCTTGACGGCGAGCTCAGGAGTGACATTCGCTGCGTGCACCTCTTGGGGAACGCTCCGCTTCGCACCAGGTGCCATCGACGGCGTGAGGCCGATCCCTTTACCGTAATAGGCACCAATCGCTGCGCGAATGTCGGAGGGCGGCGCAATCATGGCTCGGACAGGCACACCAGCGTACTGTTGCACGGCTTGGAGCGCCTGCTCGTCGCTCGGGTCATCCATGGCGATGTAAAGCGTGTTGCCTTGACCGCGCACCTTGCGGACGAAAATCGGGACTAAGCAGTGGCTCTCGGCGACCTCCTCTGGTACCAAATCGAGCAACTGTCTCGAGAAATCGACATGGTAGAGCGAAACCCAGGGCACACTCAGTTGCTGACTCAGAATCTGAGTCACCTGGGTTTCGGTCACAAGGCCGGCCTCCAGTAGTAATGTGCCTAGCCGCCTTGGATCGGT
>JBLNFG010000920.1:0-2809 GCA_050263495.1 Myxococcales bacterium
CTCACCTTCAATCGGGATCTGCGTCCCGCCGGTCACGGTCTTTCCACCGGTATTGCTGGTTTTGCCTGGACTACCGCCAATGCTGCTCTTGCCAGTACGGGATGATGCGGGAGCGCCGCCGTGCGTACCAGAGCGGCCTGTGTTCGAAGCGGCGGAAGCGCCGTTAGCGGTCTTGGTTACGCTCGAAGTGGCACCACCAGCGGGCGAGCTGCCGCTCTGATTTGGTTCAGTTCGCTCATCATCAACGCATGCAACAAAAAGAAACAAAGACCAAGATGCAAGTGAAGCTCTCACGACAACTGACCATCCTCTCAAGTAGGTAAGCTATGGTCGCGTGAGGTGATCTTGCGCGTTGCCGAACTATTGGCCCCACCCGGCGGCCGCATCGAAAGGAAAAAATAGCCCCATACCAGCCCGGCACAAAATACACGAACCCACCGCACACGCCCATGAAACGTTACGCGAAAGTACCCTAGCATCGATCCCCAGCCCTCGCACATGAGTTTGCTCCAACGTGCCCTCGGCCGAGTCGACTCGGACCCCGGTGGCGAAAAAAAGCGACTTTCTACACTCTCGCGTTCTCGATCGTGCCGTCGTACGAGAGACGCTCTCGATGCCGGCGTGGCGGACTTCGTTACTTCGAGTCGAAATCCTCGGTGCAGTTGCCCATACACGTGATTCTTGAATGCCTTGAATGCCTCCACTCGTCGCCGCTGCGCGTACGTATTCGTCGCGCAGGATGAGCCGCGCATCGAAGTGTATCGTCGCAACGACGAGGGCGGCTGGGTCCTATACGAGGCGCGCCCAGGCGAGCGACTCGAGCTCCGCTCGATCGGCGTCTCGCTCGACGTGAGTGCAGTTTACGAGAACCCGCTCGAAGCGAACCAGGAGGGTTCTACAGCATTGAGCGGGCTGCGGGATATCAAACGGCTCATCGCGGCGGCTGAGCTGGTTGGGTGAAGCCAGCGGTTACGACTGGCGCTCGCCCAGGGAGTCGGCTAGAAGCGTGCGAATGAAGTACTTTGATTTTGGTAGCTTACGGATGTCTTGGGTTCAATTGGTGTTGGGGCTTGGTGCGGTTGCCGTAGCGGCGGCTCTGCCAGGTTGCTCTGACGACGATGCAGATACGACTGACGTTGCGGGGACGGGAGGCTTGTCGTCTCACGCCGGTGCCACGGCCGTGAGCCCTGCGAGCGGCGGAGCGACAGGCGGTTCGGGCTCATCGCACGTCACTAAGGGAGGAAGCTCCTCGAGCGCTACTGGCGCGGGGGGAGGGATTCAAAGCGGAGGTGCAACGGCGACGAGTGGCGGTAGTGCAGCTGGCGGCCAGTCCACGAATCCATCGGGTGGCACGAGCAACACGAACGGCGCTGGTGGCAGTGCCGATACTGCCATCAGTGCGGGAGCGAGCAGCATTGGGGGTACCAGTGCGCTCGGCGGCATGGCAGGTGCGGCAGGTTCTGGAGTCGGGGGCGGAGGCGGAGTTGCAGGATCGGGCAGCGCGGAAACCGCCGGCGCGGCCGGATACTCGGGTATGGAATTCTCTTCCGATTGTCCTGGTTGCGCGGTGGATCAAGGTTGTGTGGGCGCCGTAGTAACTCGCGGCGCGGACGATCGCGAGCTGCCGTGGAACGTGGAGCACCCACTTTGGGCCGAGGCAGACGGCATTGGCGCGCTTCGGGTTGGCATCATCGGACCACTTAACGACCTGATCACGATCAAATCGATCGATAACGCAGACATGACGCCTGCAACAGCGCGCTTCCTGTTCGAGCTCGGGTGCGTGCCCACTGGTGCACTTCGCATCAACGCCATACTCGATGACGTCGATCCTCATTCCACCAGTATCGTGAGTTCATATTATCTGGACGCATGCCTGCGCCCGCGCTCGCCTAGCATCAACGTGAACGCAGGACTTCGCACCGTCGTTCCACTCGAGATCCAAGGCTCTTGCGACTGAAGGTCAGTGGTAGCAATCGTGCAAGAGACGTCTTGCTGAGCCCGACGGATCTCGTTGCGAGTCATCGGCCCGCGTAGATATGACATCGTCCAGCGTGGTTGCAGCAGAATGGTCCCGCGTGCGTGGACGTCACGCATGACGAACCATCTGGGGGCTAGATTCTTGATCGCTTTGCCGAGCGTAGCTGTCGAAGACCCCTTGGTGTCCGTCGAGGAAAGCCCGTCGAGGACGCGGGCGCAATCGGCGTCGGTCTGCAGGCGTCCGATGCACAAGACACCAGCATTGCCAAGAGCCCGGTAGTCGACGTCCATTGGGTTCTGAGTCGCGACCAAGACGCCCACGTCGAAAGCTCGCGCTTGCTTAGTTAGTGCCACAATGGGGCGCTTGGTGGGGAGGATTGGCCGGGTGGGGCGGGAGGTGAACGCGACACTAGTTGGACCAACCATGTGCAGCGTGAGTTGACCCAATCGGGTAGGGGAGTGTGAATACCGTGAATTGTGCGTGGTCTCGCGTGTGTGGCAGGGCACTCGAATGCCCTGCGCAATGCGAGCACATTGCATAAGCCAGCGCAGTGTGTTGCCGCGATAGTCGACGCATAGTTACGGGCCAGTAGACTGCCCTTGTTTGATTCCCCGTGTTCCGAAAAAGCCACTCGAGTGGCATGTGGTGATGCCCGTTGCATCGTGACGACCCACTGGAGTGACTTCGTGCGGTAGGGTGCGCTCCGTAAAACCCAGTGAACCGACTTTGCACGAAGGTCGTCCCCTTGGGAAACCCAGTGGAGTGCATTTGTTCGGAATGGTGTGCCTTGGGAAAGCCAGTGGAGTGCGTTTGTTCGGTGCCCTTCCC
>JBLNFG010000921.1:0-6717 GCA_050263495.1 Myxococcales bacterium
TAGGGAGCTTTTGCCATGAACGGTTGCTTGAAAATCCTGGGAGTCACGGCGTTGGGAGCCAGTGCTCTCCTAGCTTGCGGCGGAGGCAGCAACGAATCCCAGCAGCAAGCCGCTTACCCCATTCAGCCGCAGCAGAATGCTGGCGCTTATCCGGTTCAAAACCAGCAGAATCCTCAGGCTGGGCAGTACCCGCAACAGCAGACCTATCCGGCACAGACGACGCCGCAACAGGGATACCCACAAACGGGGCAAGCTACCCCTCAGACCACGAATCCCGCTCCGACCCAACCAGCACCGGCAAGTGCGAGCGCCCAAGAGGTCGACATCTCCATGGCAGCCCCGGTTCAGCCGTTGCTGCAGCAGTT
Organism: Myxococcales bacterium; assembly: GCA_050263495.1. GTDB lineage: Bacteria > Myxococcota_A > Polyangia > Polyangiales > Polyangiaceae > FEN-1139. Next base: position 366 of record JBLNFG010000921.1, read on the forward strand.
AGCAAAGACACAGGCCCCTCCAGGCGCAAAGCCCATGGGGAGCTTGATCGTTGCCAACTTCTCCGCTCCAGGTCAAAAGCTAGAGAAGCAGGTCCAGTTGACCGCGAACAAGTGTTACACGGTCGTCGCCGCTGGCGCGCCAGGTGTAGCAGAGGTCAATCTCAGGTTTGTGCCGCTCATTCCACTAGCCCCCGCAGCGGCCGTAGACAACACGAGCGGGCCGCAGGCAACGCTTGGCCCAAACCCGAACTGCTGGAAGCAGATCATGTTCTCTGGCCCCATGAATCTAGTGATCGAAGTCGCGCAGGGTCAGGGGCTGGTTGGCGCCCAGATCTACGAGAAATAAAGTCGCCGGTTGCGTAGTCGTTCTCCAGTACCTCTGGCGAGCGTGAGCCACCTCTCGGCAAGGAGAGGGCGCTCGCCGTTGGCCCAAGCAGTCCCATTCTTCTTCACGTGGGCACTCCCAATCGCTTTGGCGAGCAGTGGGGCTGTTGGGTGCAGAAGGCCGGCGGAGGATGTGCCAGATGCACGAGTGAGTGTCAGCACTCGTGCAAAGCACTTGCTCCAGCTCGAGCTGACCCGAGACACGAGTGCCATTGGTGCGGCGGAACTGTCGAGTCGCGACTTAGCAGTCCGGCGTGCAGCCGCGCGCGCGTTGGCCAGAAACGCGGTTGAGTCGTCTCGCGATTGGTACAAGCGTGCCCTTTCGGACGAGGATCACGAGGTCGTCGCGTGGGGCGCGTTTGGTCTGGGGCGCATCTGTTCTGCGAGTGTTGCGGATGCGACGTTGCACACTCTGCAGGGCCGCGCCGCGACCTTGCTATTGTCAGCCGAACCGACTGAAGTCGCGAGAGCGCGTACGGAATTGGATCCCTGGCACGCGATCGCTCAGGCGATTGGTCGGTGTGCAAGTACGGAAGCGGAGCGCATTCTGCGCTCATGGATCGGCGTGAGCCCGGCGTTGGCAAGGGTTGCGACGTTGGGCCTGGATTCGTACGTCCAGGCCACGAAGACCTTGGACGATTCCACGGTCGTGTTGCTGCTCGACACTGCCGAAAACGAGCGCGGGCTTGCCTCCGCGTTGCTGCCGATCTCACGCCTGCCGCGGGTCGACAGCCTCGTCGCGCGGCGCATACTCAATGTCGCTCCGAAGATATTGGACAGTGCGGGCGTGGAGCGGCGCTTTCTGCTCCGCACCTTGCCGTTGGCTAGTCAAGCAGCACTACCGCTGCTCGAACGCATTGCGGTCGACGACAGCCGTTACCAGCCGCTCGAACGTGTAGAGGCAGTGCGAGCAATAGCCAAGCTAGGAATCGATGGTCAGCGTGTGCTCTTGCGGCTTGCGTTGCGCCTGATTCCCGCAGATGCGGCCACCAGCGAAGCGCTACTCCTTAGTCCGCGCTGGTCGATCGTCGTCGAATTGTTGGAGCAGCTCGCCGCGGTCCCGCTCAACAACAGAGCGAGGTTCGCCCAGCTCGCACAGGTTGAGGTCCCCGAGGGAAAAGGGCAGGCAGTTCGACGACGCATAGCCCAACTGCGCTGTCGTTCGGCCGCGCTAGCTAGCGACAACGACGCGCTGTCCCCGCTCATCAAGCACTGTGACCCGCGGAACGAACAACGGCCATCGAAACTAGCTCAACTGTCAGTACTGAATCGCCAACGCAACGTCACCAAGCAAGCGGCACTCGTCCGGGAGCTTACGTCGGATCCGGATCCGGTGGTGAGAATGGCGGCACTCGACACGTGGAGTGCCCACCCAGAGCTGCGGGATTCGTTGGAGCCCATTCATGCGGCCTTAGCCGCGAATTCGCCGGGCGTCGTGACCAAGGCTGCCCGATGGATTGCGGACAACGTGAGCCAGTCTGCGTGGACTCCAACGACGCTGGCCGAGCTTGGGGCGGCGGTGGAGGCTGCCCTGCGGAAGCCTTGGAAGCCCGATGCGATCGAGGTGCGCGTCAGTCTGATCGACGCCGCAGCCCAGCTCGGAGTACTGACGCTCAAACCCAAGATCCTCGAGGAGTGTGCCAGCGGTGCACCCTGGGTGCGGCAGCATGCAGAACGTGCTTTGCGCGGGCTTGGGGAACCCAATCAGAGCTGCCCCGCGCCAGCCAAACACAGCCCGGTGGCGGAACTCGATCACCTCCAATCGGCACCTGTCGTCCTTCGTTTTCACACCGACGTCGGGGGGCTCGAGATGCGTCTCGAGCCACAGCTTGCCCCAGCGGCGGTAACGCGGCTCGTCGATCTGGCTCGCGCTGGCTTCTACGAGGGGGTAGCTGTCCATCGTGCGGTGCCCGGATTCGTGGTCCAGCTGGGCGATCGCCAAGGCGACGGCTATGGCGGCTCGGGTTCACCACCCCTTGCGTGTGAACTGGCGCCACAGCCTTTCGCGCCCCTCGACGTCGGTATGGCACTCTCCGGCCCCGACAGCGCATCCAGCCAGTTCTTCGTGACGCTTGGGCCTTACCCTCAGCTCGGCGGCGAATATACACGGGTGGGCAGCGCCGGGCCTGGATGGGAAACCTTGACGATTGGCGACGTGATCCAGCGCGTAGAGATCATACCCTGAACCGTCACCAGATCTGGGGTGCCGTTCTATTCTTGGGCAGTCCGCTCGATCCTTGCCCGCGCTGGGACTAGGCTAACCCCACTTCCATGTTACTCGTCGTCGATATCGGGAACACGAACATCGTCTTGGGCGCTTATGACGGCACACAGCTGCTGCACACCTTTCGGGTCTCTTCGATCCGTACCCGCACCGCTGACGAGTATGGCATTATCTTTCACCAACTAGCCCAGCAGCGGCAGATCGATCCGAACTGTATCGAAGGTGCGATCATCGCGAGTGTCGTGCCACCACTCACCGAGGTTTTGACCGAAGCCTTGCGCATGACCTTCGCCCGCGACCCGATCGTGGTGGGGCCGGGACTGAAGACGGGCATTTCCGTTTTGTACGAGAATCCCCGGGAGGTCGGAGCGGATCGGATCGTCAACTCTGTCGCGGCGTATGAGCGCGTCAAAGGTCCGCTCATCGTCGTGGATTTCGGCACGGCCACCACCTTGGACTGTGTATCCGCGGCGGGGGAATACTTGGGCGGGGTGATCGTGCCCGGGATTCTGGTTAGCCTCGACGGACTGTTATCTCGCGCCGCAAAGCTCACGCGCATCGAGGTTGCCGAACCTCCCCGCGTGCTTGGGCGCAATACGACGCATGCCCTACAGTCGGGCATTATCTTTGGCTATGCCTCGATGGTAGACGGCTTGATCGAACGGCTCACGGCCGAGCTCGATACGCCGATGACCGTCTTTGGCACCGGTGGCTTGGCTCCGTTGGTCTCGAAGCACACCAAATCGATTCAGCAAGTCTGGCCCGAGCTTACACTCGAGGGGTTGCGACTGATTTACGAACGAAACCGACGCTCACGACCGGGCCCAGGCTCTCCCGGTAAACGGCCAAGTCGTCCCGAGTCCGAATAGGCCCGTTGTCAGCTCGTTCGAGCCGGCTGCAAAGAAACGCGTCTAGGCCGTCGGTCGTATCGATGCTTGCTGCGAGCGTGCGGTTAGGCACAGACGCCGTACGGCGCTCAGTAACTTCTGCCGGTTCCAGGGGCGCGTGAGCACCTCTTCCGCGCCCGTCACGCGAATTGCCAGTGACTCGACGAGGATGAGCAGGCGCGCACTTGGGTAATGTTGTCGCAATCCCACCACGAGGGCGTTTGGCTCGTCTACCTGCGCCGGAACGTCCGCGATGACGATGCTTGGCGCGGTCCTTGGCGTGGTGGCTTCCGTGCCCCAGAAATCCGCAGCTGCTTCGACGGGGAAGCCCTCGGTGCGGAGGGCATTCACCAGTGCTCGCTGCACCAAGGTGTCTTCCTCGAGAACGAGAAGGGGAAACCGGCTCGTATCGAGGAAGGGGAGAGTGATAGCGGCGCGGGTGCCCGTGTGAGTGGGGTGGTCACCGAGCGTGATGCTTCCACCGTGGTCTTCGATAATCTGTTTGGTGATGGGCAAACCGAGTCCCGTGCCCTGCCCATGCGGTTTCGTGGTGGCGAACGGCTCGAACAAGCGTTCCTGCATCTCCGCGGAAATGCCAGGGCCATCGTCATCGACCGTGATCGCGACGCAATCCTCGTCTGAACTCAGCTGAAGCCACACGTGTCGCCCTCCGGTGCTGGCAGCATCGACCGCGTTCGAGAGTAGGTTCAGTAGCGCCTGCGCCAGGCGTGGCGGGTCGTGCGGCACTTGGGTTGCGCAGAGTGCGACGATTTCAATGACTACCTGTCGACTGCGCGCCCGAGGCGCAACGAGCCGCAACGCTACGTCAACCGCCTGCTCCGTAGAGCCTTCCGTCAGGTGCGGACGCTCGCGTCGCGCATAGCCACAGATGTGTTGCACGAACGTGGAAATGCGATCGACTGCTAGCTCGATGTCCGCGGCACACTCTCGAAGCTCGGGCTGATCGAGTTGTTCCGCGACCTCGCGCACGTAAATCGACGACGATTGGACGACAGCCAAGGGATTATTGATCTCGTGCGCCATGCTGGCGGCAATCCGTCCAATTGCGGCAAGCCGCTCCGCGTGCTCGAGTTCCCGAGTCAAGTCACGCTCGCGCTCTACGAGTTGATCCGTACGCCGTTCGAGCCTGCGCCGTTCGCGTTCGAGTTGAGCCGCTTCCACTTCGCGCGCGAGCAGTGGAGCTAGCTCGGCCACATCGAACGGCTTTCGCAGCACAGGCAGGCCTGTGCGGTAAACGGGAGCGTCGGGATCCTCGAGCAAGAAGACGCGAGCCCACGGGCGATCGGCACGGATGCGTTCGACCAGGTCCGTGAAGCCGGTGAAGCCCGTATCGATGACCACTACCAGCGGATCGAACGACTCGTAACTGCGAATTGCGGCGTCCAGGTCTTCGACCCAAAGCACCTTGAGCTGAGCTCGTTCTAGTGCCGCGCTCAAGAGCTCCCCCGCATCGTCATCGTACGTGACGATCAGCGTGCTCACGCCTGAACTCCCAACACACTTTCGATATCACGAAGCCACCCGTCGAGGCGGCCGTCGGCGTGCCAGCTTGCCAAGCCGCGAGCTGCCTCCAATAGCCTTTCCGAGTCCATTGGTTCGAAAGCTCGACAGCGTTGTAGCCTGACTTCCACCAGAGTATCGATCGAGCGCTGGATGGTCATGGCCCGTTCAATGCGATCAGGCATCCCCGCCGAGGTCCGCACTAGCTCCACCACCAACTCGATTGTACTGTTGTGTGTGTAGGTACTAGAGTCTTCTTCGAGCGCGCCCACCTCTCGTTCTGGTGGGGGTTGCGACTCGACTTCAATCCGATCGAGCGTGTCGTGTCGTTCGCCACGGCGACTCGAGCCGCTGCGCCTTTCTGCCGCACTTTCTGCCTGGATTACCTCGATCGAATCCGAGCCGATACGGATGATGTCCCCAGCGTCGAGTGGTCGCTCACCCTCGAGGCGTTTACCATTCACGAGTGTCCCGTTGCGGCTATTCAGATCGACCAGGACCAGCCCCGATGACGTCAATCGCACCGCGCAGTGCTGGCGCGATGCCAGCGCGTTGCTGATGACGATGCTGCAATAGGGACTACGCCCGAGGATGTATTCTCCTCGTCGAATCGGGAAGCGGGTGCCGCGGTACCTGAGCCAAAATGTCTGCACTCAGTATAGTTTTGCCGAAATTCTGCCTGGTATGCCAGCCGATTTCTCGTGAGCTCGGGGCACTGATTCGCTGGCCGGGCTGGTCCTTTGCGCGGGACGCTGCTAAGCCAAACCAGAACCTCGTTTTCCCAGTTCGGACAGGCTTTCTTTACGTCAAAGCGTTGCCGAGAGGGATCTCGTACCGAGCCCGCCGCAAGATCGGCAACAGAGCACTTTGGCTTCCCATCCAAATCCAATGACAGACGGCACTCAACGATCTCGCCCAAGGCGGCCCAACGCTCGCCGAAAAAGATCGGATCGAGGCGTCGAAGGATCCGCCGATCAACCTTTGGACCTGCTTGACGGCAGCGACTCCACTGGCTTGACCAACGCTGACCACGATCTCGACCTTCCGCGGTTCGAGATCAGGGACTTCCCTCGAGACCTCCCCGTTACGACTGACGACGCAACGGACTCCGAACCACCAGCGTCTCGTTCGTTCACGCCTGAGCCAGCACGGCACGAAGTAGCGTTCGAGGAAGAACGCATTGACGCGGATGCCGCGCGTGTGGTTCGGCGACTCACTCGAGCTGGTTTCGAAGCGTATCTAGTAGGGGGTTGCGTCCGGGACCTGTTGTTGGGCAAACGTCCCAAGGACTTCGACGTCGCGACGGACGCTTCTCCCGACGACGTTCGTCGACTCT
>JBLNFG010000922.1:0-3375 GCA_050263495.1 Myxococcales bacterium
GGGCCCTTTCCACGAACGGCGGCGGCGCGACGCACCTCCGCATCGAGCCGGCCAATTCGAAAGCGCAGCCACAGCCTTCTTGCCGGTGAGGGCGTCCCCGCGCCGAATGCCCAGCCCATGAACATGCCCGCGAACGGTGCGATGTGTCCTGACGGGCCCAGCGCGTCCGCTATCAGCAGAAGCAAGCCTGCGCCAATGGTCGTGATGACCAACGCCCGCGCGCCGACAGGGATCACAAAGAAGAGGAGTATCTTCTGGTTCTTGAGACTCAGCGCGAACGCGATCGAAAGCGCAGCAATTACGGGTGTTGATCCGTACCACATGCTGGGCACCATTCGCGTCTCCACATTCGTGGGCAGTGTCAACGCGATGAGCCACTGGAGAACGTACGACCCGACGGCGGTCACGGCAAAGAACCGCATTAGGCGAGCTGCGCCCCAGGTCTGCTCTAATGCCGTACCCAGGAAATAGATGCCCATGAGAGCAAACGCAATGTGCTGAACGCCAGCTCCGGAATCGGGCCGATGCAGCAAGGGCGCTGTGAATAGGCGCCAGAGCTCACCGTGCGCAATCGCCTGGGTGTTTCCGGTCAGCGCAACGAAGACGGCCACCGATGCGCCGCCCCAGTTGATTCCGGCTGCAAAAGCGATCCATATCGAGAGCAGCCCCACCATCACGATGAGCATCGGCTTGCTGGGGCGCGGCAGGGATAAGTGCGTTTCGTACCCGGATGGCGAACTCATGATCGACCAAGACTACGGTGGTCCGCTGGATCCGTTCTGTCAACGGATCGTACTCGACCCCAGTGATTGCTCGGGCAAATCGCTACTCCGGTGCTCCAACCGACCCTCGATATCACGAGTAAACATCTCCGTATGAGTCACAGTCGCGATCCACGCAAGGACTTGGCACGAGTAGTACCCGCTGTGTGCCGACCCCGCGCACTACACGAGAAGACATTCAGTGGGCGTCGGAGACACAATATCGGAGCGCCATCGTTCGATGCTCGATCGCTACCCCGCCACAACCATCGCCCTCACATCCTGCGACTGCGGGAGACGCGGTCAACTCTTGGCTTGGGCTCTCGACGGCGGTTCCTGCCGAACCCGCAACTCCGCTCGATGCGAGGCTGTTCACTGCGCCGGGTTTTCTCCATCCATAGCAGGAGAGCCGAGACACCGGTTGCGCCAGGTGCGAAGTGCACTCGCCATTTTCTCGCGTCACAGCAACGCTAGTTCCTTCACGAGTGCAGACATCGACTGTACTCGGGTCACCATCCGTATCCGCGTAAGTAGAAACCCTAGCGACGTACTCTCGATTTACCACGACTCGTCCAAAGGCTACGGAGCGGTCGCAGGCGGTGGCCGGGGAGCTTTGGGCGGGAAAACTAGGAATCTTCCGGCTCTCTTGGTTAATGTCCACGTCTGTCCGTTGAGTGACATCGATCAGCTCCGCGACATACGAACCCGATCCTGCGGGGGAGCCGCATGCCGCCTGGAAGTCTGTCGGATCGACGGCCATTAGCGTGAGCGCGTCGACCGCGTTCGAGCTGCTATCGGTGCCGGCGCACGCAAGCGCCAGTCCTCCAAAAGAACACAGCGACAGAAGGTGCAGAAGCTTTTGCATGTGGATGGCTTGTGCGTCTTAGCCGATGGCAAGGTCATAGGCCAGAGCCATGATCAGGAGATTTCTTCTGCCCCGCGGTCTTATGCGTTCAGCCACCTGCCGCAGCGCCACCCGCCCCGGCGACCCCTGGAGCGGCAGGATCCGTGCTGCTTGACGTGGTTGTGGTCGCACTGCTGCCGGCCTGTCCACCCGTCGAGGCAGGGCTCGCGCCCAGAAATGCACAGCCCGTTATCACTTCAGGTTCCGCCAGAAGCTTACATACGGTAGCGGGTTTGGCTCTGGTAGCGGGCACCCCACAGGCTGCGACGGTGGCAGAGCCATCCTTTCCTGCGCATTCCGAGAGTGCCTGGATCGCGCTTACGCACGCTCTAAGATCAGCGGCCGATGGAACCGCGGTAGCCATACCGTGCAGGCACTGGTCGCGGTAGAAAAGCTTGCATTCCTCGACGTTTCTGACCGCGAATTGATCGGGGCAACGGGCAGCCGCCTCACATCGTGCGTACTCGATGCTTCGGCATTCCTCGACTCCTACCGCATTGGTGTCGCACGCGACCTGCGTCGCCAATGAGGCGGCACAAAGTGCTAACCAGTTGCTCGAGTGGTATGGGTGCATCGCCACTGCGCTAGCACGAGATCCGGCGACACGGCGAGACACTCATCGAAATGCCTTGGAATGCAGCTTGCCCATGATCCAAACGATGTTCCTTTGCGCGGGACTTGGCACCCGTCTGCGACCGCTGACGGAGGCGCTTCCTAAGCCGATGGTTCCGCTCGGCGACCGACCAGTGCTCGGTCAGCTGATGCAGCGACTGGCGCGAGCCGGAGGGACCCCTCGGGCGGTAAACGTGCACTATCGGTCCGAGGCGGTGGTCCATTACCTTGAAGGGCAAGATCCGACTGTTTACGTCTCTCGTGAGAGCGAGTTGTTGGGCACAGCCGGTGGGGTACGCGCTGCGGTGGGCAGTTTCGCTCGCGAACCGCTGGTAGTGTGGAATTCCGATATCGTGACGCAGCCAGACCTCTTGGCTCTCGTGCGCGGCCTCGAACAATCACCACTCGCGCTTCTGGTTGAGCCGAAACCGGCCGGTGCTGGTAACGTGGGCGTGGACGAAAAAGGACGGATCGTGCGATTGCGCTGCTCGTCCGTGGCTGAGGAAAGCAGGGGAGGAAGCTACGTTGGCATCTTGGCTATGCGCCCCGACTGCTTTGCCCATTTGCCTAAAAGGGGCTGCCTAATCGGCGATGTTGCCATTCCATTAATGGACTCTTACGAAGGAATCATGGCGATACCGCATCTGGCGCGCTGGAGCGACATCGGCACCTTGCAGACTTATCATCAAGTCAATCTGCGTTGGCTCGCCGAAGAAGCGGACGCCAGAGCCTGGTGCGCGCCGACTGCTGAGGTGGATCGCTCCGTCGACCTGGATTGCTCAATTGTTGGAGCGGGAGCGCGGGTAATCGGCGAGGGTCGCTTGGAGCAAGTTGTCGTCTGGCCTGGTGCGCATTGTTCAGCACCTTTGCGGAATGCGATTGTGACGCGCGAAGCTGGGGTCATCCCCGTTAGCGTCGATCCTTGTCGGAATGAGCAGGACCCCGCATCCAGCGCCTCGTGCAATCCAATGAATGGGGTTCGCTCTAGTCGTTGACGTCACGCACCGTGGCACCCTACTCGAAGGGTTGACGTATTAGTCCTCACCGATCGCGTTGTCGGTATTGCAGGCACGCCAATAACACGACACCCCGTCCTCG
>JBLNFG010000923.1:0-11606 GCA_050263495.1 Myxococcales bacterium
TGAAGCTGCGTTGGACCCGATCAGTTCGCAACCTCCGCCGTCCGGAGCCGTCCCAGTAGTCGACCACACTGCATCAAAAGCCACAGTGTACACACTGCCGCTGTTCGCGCATGGCCACGACCTCGAGAGCGCTCGCGCGCGGGTCACTCAGTTGATCGAAGGATTTCGAACAGCCAGCGATGAATGGGTGAATCAGCTACTCCAACACGATCTGGACGCGGACGCCGCAGCGCCCGTGAGAATCGCCCTTTCCTGCCGCCATCTCGACGAGCTTCGCAGCAAGCTCGAACTGACACGCCAGTGGCTCGGGGACCCAGCCCAGACATCCGCGCTGCAAGCCAATGGGATTCACTTCCAACACGGCAAGCCGCTCGAACCAAGCCAGACAGCGGTCATGTTTCCTGGTCAGGGCTCACAGTACCCCGATATGCTGCACGAGCTGCGAAAGCGCTTTGATCCCGTGCAACGTGTCTTTACGCGAGCTGACGCGGTTTGGAAACCGCTCGCAGGTCATAGCGTATCCGACCTGATCACTTCAAGCGAACGTGGACGGGCCGAAACCGAGCGCCTCTTGCGGCAGACTCAGCACACCCATCCATCGCTCGTGGTCTCGAGTCTCGCGACCTTCCACTTGCTTGAGCAACTTGGGTTCCGTCCTGCGGTGGCGGTCGGACACAGCGTCGGCGAATTCACGGCCCTTGCAGCAGGACGCCGACTCTCCTTGCGCGAGGCACTTGCTCTAGTCGGCGCGCGTGGCGGTGCCTTCGGACATGTGCCAAACGGGGCCACGGGCGGCATGTTGGCTCTCCCCATGGGGGAGAACGATGCACGCGCGGTGCTGAAGGACGCCAACGCTGATCTAGCGATCGCTAATGTGAATGGTCCGACGCAGACCATCGTGAGCGGCAGCGAACTGGAGCTCGTTAAACTGGCGGAACGCTGCGCGCATCGGGGGATCATCGCGACGAGACTCAATGTCTCGCATGCCTTTCATTCGCCCTTGATGCTTCCCGCGGAGTCGCCTTTCCAGCAGGTGCTGAAGAATGTGGAGTTCCGAACCGGGACGATCCGAATCCTGGCAAATGGAACGAACGAATACTATGGCTCAACCAGCGCCGATGTTCGGAGCGTTCTTGCCACGCAGATCACCGGCTCGGTTCGCTTCGAAGCGTCAATTAACCGCCTTTACGCGGAGGGGGTCCGGTTGTTCGTTGAGGCTGGTCCCGGGTCGGTTCTCTCTGGATTGACGCGCGAGATTCTCGCTGGAAGAGAGGCACTCGTGTTCGCCTCGGACACCAAGCGAGGCGACAGCGACGAATCATTGATTCGCTTGATATGTGGCCTGTTTACGGCGGGCATCGACATCGATCCCATGCCGTGCTTTGTGCCAACGCGGTCCCCCGCAGCAACATCGGCTCACGCCGAAACCGCGCCGGCCAAGACAAAAATCAGCCAGGCAGCTGCAAGCTCCCCAACACGCTCCGGACCCAACGGCGTCAGCGTTCCTCCTCCGATCAACGGACACGCGCAGGGCTCTGTTCGCGTGGTGTATAGCGGCGTGGCAATTGGTTTGCCCGGCTCCTTCAAGAACAGCTTCCGAGACGACAACTTCGAACGACTCTTCGAGGGCCGCAACCATATCGAACGACTGAGCGATGACGAGCGGCAACGCTTGGTTGATCTGCGGGTGTCTAAGCTGGTCAAATCGGAGCAAGGGGCCAGCTTCGCGATTCTCTCTTCGCTCAATGAAGTCATTCAGCTCGCCGGCAAGCTCGGTCACCTGGATCTGCACGAAGATTACGGGCTACCCGAGAAGGAAGTTGCCAGCATGAGCTCTGCTGTTGCTCACGCGCTGGCCGCTGGATATGAGGCTCTTCGTGACGCCAAGATCCCGCTCGTGCACGAGTATGCGCGCACGGCAGCAGGCAGTCTGTTGCCCGAGCGTTGGGCGTTGCCCCAGGAGATGCAGGCGCACACGGGGGTCATCTTCGCTAACGGCTTCCCAATGGTCGATCCAATCATTCGGGAGGTCTCTCGCCATCTGAGTTACCGCTTTGGGAGTCGTGCCGTCCGAGAGCTCTTCGAGTTCTATGACGCCCTGATCGCACGCGTGAGCGACGGGGAAACACGCACGCTGCTCGCGGATTGGTACGCGCTGAATCGGGGACGAATGGGGCAGACCACGCCTGCCGACGAAGTCTACCAATTCAACCACCAACTAATGACGCAGATCTCCATGCAAGCGAACAATCGACTTGCACGCTGCATCAACGCGCGAGGGCCAAATTTTCAGCTCAACGCGGCGTGCTCCTCGACCAGCACCGCCATATCGCTGGCTGAAGACATGATCCGTGGCGGACGCGCAAGGCACATGCTCGTCATTGGGGCGGACGACCCGACATCTCGCGATGCCTTACCCTATTTGGGTGCCGGCTTCTTGAGCACCGGAGCGTGCACTAACGCAGCCGATCTGTATGAAGCGGCACTACCGTTTGATCGACGACGCAATGGTATGATCATGGGCGCCGGCGCAGTGGCACTCGTGATTGAATCCGAGCGAGAGTGCATGCGCCGCGGAACCAACCCAGTGTGCGAGCTATTAGGAAGTCACGTCTTCAATACAGCCGGACATGCCAGTCAGCTAGATGTGCCACGCTACGCCGAGGAGCTGGACCAATTCGTGACGCGCATGGAGGCACAACACTCGATTGAGCGTGATCACGTCGCCGGTAGCTTGGTTTACCTATCTCACGAGACCTTCACCCCTCCTCGGGGGGGTTGTTCTGAATCCGAAGCCGTAGCACTCCGCCATGTATTTGGAGCCAGGGTTTCGGAAATCGAAGTGAGCAATACCAAAGGCATGACCGGGCACACCATGGGCGCCGCGCTCGAGGACGCAGTAGCAGCAAAAGCGCTCGAAAGCGGCAGGACAGCTCCGGTGGTGAATTTCAAAGAAGCCGATCCGGTGCTTGCAGGACTGAAGCTCTCGGATGGCACGCCTCGACAGTTCGACTACGCGCTACGCATGGCGGCAGGCTTTGGCTCGCAGGGAAACTATATCCTATTGAGACGATGGGCGACCTCCGGTGGACGGCGCGTTGCAAGTGAGGAGGTGTACCAGCAGTGGCTGCGGTCGATCTCTGGCATCGAACGACCGGAGTTAGCGGAGCAGGGGCGTGTGTTGGTCGTCAAAGACACCAAGCCCGGCGCAGTGTGCGTCAACCGTCCGAACATAGACACGCTCCATTCCAAACGCGAACGAGGCTCCGCGGCATCCGGTATCCAGCCGGCACGAACTACCGCGCTTCTGCCGGAGTCATCGGCGACAGACTGCAGGGTTCCCCAGTCTAACGCCCCATCAAAGCCCACGTCGGTGGACCCCCAAGAAGGTCTCGCCCCTCGCTCATTGGTGCTCGAGGTGGTGTCGGAGGTCACCGGATACGCGGCTTCCATCCTCGAATTGGATATGGAACTCGAAGCGGATCTTGGCATCGACACCGTCAAACAGGCGACCGTTTTGGCTCGTCTTGCTGAGCGAATGCGGCTTGCCTCCATGAGCACGCTCCGATTGTCAGACTATCCTACCCTGCGAAGCATCGTCGAGTGGTGTGCTCTGGCTCCCGCCCAAGCGAAGGCACTCAGCCGCGACGAGGGTGGAGTCAGTCGCTCGGTGGACGCGCCGGACAGTTTGTCCTCTGCGCGACTCGACAGTCCCAGCGCTCCAGAGACCACACGCCGGCAGGTGCTCACGGTAATTGCGGAGGTTACGGGATACTCGGTAGACATCCTTGATGTCTCGATGGAGCTCGAGGCAGATCTCGGGATCGACACCGTGAAGCAGGCAACAATCTTGGCACTCTTGAGCGAGCGTGCAGGCACTACCGAGATTGCAGCATTGAAGATGTCCGACTTCTCAACTGTGGGGCAGCTCGTCTCTGCATTTGCGACGCCCATCACCACCGCAACGACCCAAGTTAGCTCCACACACACTGCGCCCATCACCACCGCGACGGCCCAAACAAGCTCTATAACGGTGGTGGTTCCCCCTCGCGGCACGAACAATGGCAACGTTTCGAGCTCCGACCAGCGCAATCCTGAAGCGGGAGGTGTCAGGCAAACCGTCTACGAAACACTTGGAAGCCTCACCGCGTACCCCAGCGATATGCTGGAGGACGACCTATCGTTGCACGGCGACCTAGGGCTATCGGCGACCGTCATCGAACAGGTTCGGGATGCCCTTGCCCGCGCACACGGTCTAGGGGCAGATTTCACCGTCTTGCCCGACACCCGCCTTTGCGATCTCGTCCAACGCATCGAATTGGCAGTGCGCCATTCCCCGAGCGGCGGTCTGATCGACTCGTCGTCTCAGCTGTCGACTGCGCTCGGCCGCCAAGTCCTTGCCCTGCGACCCGCGCCTTCGGTTCAAGCTGCGAAGCTTGAGCTTGAAGGGAAATTGATCTGGGTCATCGGCGATGAGCCGCGCTCTGTTTCCACGTTGCAGCGGCAATTCGAAACGCACCGAGCCAAGGTCCGAACACTCGTGGTTGCCGCGACGGGGACACTGGAGGAACTGGATGCGGCCATGGACGCCCTCATCGAGAACGGTTCGCCGAGTCTGGTCGTCGATCTGACGGCGTTGCCGGACACTCTGCCCGTGCTTGAGCGCGATCTCGAGCAAGCCATGTCCGCAGTAGCTAAGGCCGCGGACTTTCGGTTCGCTGTCTACAAGCGACTCCTCGGTGCGCGTGGCCCAATTCAGCGTATCCTGGCGGTCACCGGACTTGATGGTTCCTTTGCGCTGACACCCAACAGCACCGCGCCAATCAATGCGATCTATGGCCTACACATCGGCTTCTACAAGGCACTGCGCAAGGCTTGGCGTGAGTGTCAAGTTAGCATCCTAGACGTGGCCCCCTCGCTCTGGGCAAACGGCGCTGGGTGCGCATTGGAGCTGATCGAGCGCGAACTCGGCGTACGCGGACCGGGGGTGGAAGTCTGTTATCTTGACGGCCACCGTCATCGGGTGGTGGTCGAGGACAGCACTTGGGACGACGTGCACGATGGCGAGCCGTTGGGACACAATGAAGTGGTCGTGGCCACCGGCGGTGGTTCGGGGATCACCGCTCGCATCTTGATCGAACTGGCTGGTCGTAGCCCAGCTCAATTCGCACTGATTGGGCGAACGGAACTCGAGACGACCGCTCTCGGGCTCGACTTCACCGACCCCAAGTCGGTTGATACAGAACGCGCCGCCATTCAGCACGCGCTAGAGGCGGCCGGGATTCGCGCCACACCGCGCGCCATCGCCGAGCGATTGGAGCAAAGGCAACGGAGCGCGGAGATCTACTCCACGTTAGCGGCGCTGGAGCGCCTGGGATCCAAGGCGCGGTACTATCGCGCCGATGCGACGGACCCAGCCGCAATGCAGGCTGTTCTAAATCAAATTCGAGAGACGATGGGGGCCATTACGACCCTGATCTGCGGCGCCGGGCTGGAGGTAAGCCACACGTTCGAACAGAAAACACTGGAGGAGTTCCAACGGGTGCACCGCGTCAAATCGGTGGGCGCGTATCTCCTAGCCCAGTACTGTCGTAACGACCCCTTGCGCCGCTTTGTGACACTCTCATCCATCTCCGGTAGGTTCGGCAATGCAGCCCAAATAGACTACTCAGCAGCAAACGCCTTTCTGGACGTAATGATGAGGACGCATCGGCGCCCCGGCGTCCGCGCCCTTAGCTTGCTTTGGTCGGGCTGGAGTGACCTCGGCATGGCCTGGCGCAACAACTATGTGCGAATGAATGCCGAGAAAGAAGGGCTGAGTCTGATCCCACCGCAAGCGGGTGCACGAGTTGCGGCGCTAGAAATCCTGGCTGCTCAAGGACCGAGTGAGGTGCTGGTCCACCGCGGACTCGGGGGCATCATCGATGGCGAACTCTCGACGTATGAACCAGACCAGTATCCACTGATCGATTGGGTAGAGAAGCGTGCCGGACGTGTCACCAGGATTCATCGTCGCGTTTCTCATCAACGCGACGCCCTGCTCGACCAGCATCGTTTCGCTGGCGTGCCGTACATGCCGGGCGTTGGCTTCATGGAGATGATGGCTGAGTCAGCTCGACTCACGTCGATTAGGGGTGGCCGTAGCGTCGTTTTCCGCGACCTGGCGTTCCTAGAGGGATTCAAGCTTCATCGCGAGGAACCCCGTGATGTTTGGCTCGAGCTTGAACCGGGCAGTGCTCCCGGTGAAACCGTGATGACGGTCAAAGCGCCGGCTGTCTCGGCAGTCGCCATTCGTAGCGCACCTCGTGAATACGCAAAGGCTAGGGTCGTGCTCACCGATAGTCCGCCACCAGTCGCGCTGGATCCCGCTTGGAACCTCGAATCGACAGCAAGCACCGACTATGCGACGCTGCTCGCAGCGGCCAGAGCCCGTAAACAAAACGTGCAATTCGGCCCACTCTTCAACGATGCTTGCTCGGCCGAGAATCGCGTTGCCTCACCTGTGCGTTGGAGCGCTCAAGGCCTCGAATCACACCAACGGCTTCCCCAGGCACAGCTCACTCATGCACAGTATCCGCTCGACCGCTTTCAGCTCAACCCAGCATTCCTCGACGCAATGCACCAGGCGGGTGCCGTACTTGCGATCGAACTCACGGGGCACGTGTACCTACCAGTCGGGGCGGACGAGTTCGTCGTTTTCCATTCACCCAATGCTAACGCCAGTTACCGTGTCCTGGCGCGATTGAACCAGCTCTCGGAGTCGCAAGCGTTCTACGACATGGTCATGGTTCGGGACGACGGAGTGTGTTGCGCCAGTATCAAGAATTCCAGATTTGCACGGATTAATGATTAGCGAGCGCTCTACCAGCATCATCTCCCGCCTGCTCCAAAAACGAACGCCTCTCGGCAACCCGAATCATGGGCAACGACAATCGACCTCGGAATTTCGACGCATGACGACTGTAGCTGACCTATGCGTCTTGATGCAGGGCCTCTGTGATCCAGTCGGCGCATGCTATGCCGTCCATGGGGTCCGATCGGCGGAGGAATCCGCGGCGCTGGCGCGTGACGAGGATGAGCTGCTTCAGCGAACGGAACAGCGAGACTGCGCAACATTTCGCTCATTCAAGCGCCGCGCGGAGTTCTGTGCCGGGCGGCTCGCTGCCAAGCATGCCTTAGCGCAAGCCCCGCTGCGTGTGTCAGCGTCGGAATTTGAGCTCACGCGCGACGCCCTGGGTGCGCCACGGTTGAGTGCTCTGGTTCACCGTCATACGGGGGCGACTGTTGGTGACCGCGAGCTCGAGGCATCGGCCCAGTCGCTCGCCGCTCGAACGCACGTCTCGATCTCACACTCCAACGGGTTTGCCGTTGCAGTGGCGGCTCCGTGGCGCGTCGGTGTCGATCTCGAGCTCATCGACACACGCCCGAATGCACTGGTGCGCTACTTCTTCTGCCCAGCAGAGCAACGGCTATTAGGCCAATTCCATGGCAACGCGCTCCAAGTTGCGATCAATCGCCTCTGGACCCGCAAGGAATCCGCCTGCAAGCTGCTCGGACGCGGTGCACGGATCGCTTTGCGCGACATCGACACAAGCCAGTCTGAAACGCAGGTTGGTGCGCACGTCATGCGGTGGCGCACTGCGGTTTTTGGTGGGTTTGCTGCCTCGATTGCGTTCCCTCCAGACGCGTTTAGGGCGGTTTCCAAAGACGTAGTTTTGCAGCCTAGGAAGTGGAATTCGTAAGTATGGATGAAGCCAGTTCACGTTTCGTCGACCAACTCGTGCTTGGCAGGTTGCTGGGAGAGAAACTGAGTAAGGTGCGCCATCGACCGCAGCAAGCGATGGGGGAGCTCCTGGTGGACGCCTATGGCGAGCTAGAACAAGCTCCCGCGCCGCCTGAAGTCGCTGTCGATCCCCAAACGGAAGGCTTCTCGATCCGCTCACCGCTGAACTCACCATATCAAGAAAATGCATGGTATCGCGTGATCGCGTATCCCACTAAGAATGCCCGCGGGGCCATCCTGTTGGTGCACGGCTTGTATGAAGAGAATCGCGATATCTATGCATTTCTCGTTTCAGAGCTGCATCGATTCGGGTACTCGGTCTACCTGACCACCCTCCCCTACCATTATGAACGCAAGCCTCGGTCCAGCCTGTTCAGCGGCGAGTACTTCTTCAGTGCGGATCTCGGTCGAACCCGGTCGGCCCTCGTTCAGGCCGGCGTTGAAGTCCGACAGTGCTATCTGTGGCTGCAGAACTTGACGGGACTCACCACGTTTGTTGTTGGTTTCAGTATGGGAGCAACCGTCACACTCAGCGTGGCGGCCAAGACCAACATCTTGCGAGGTCTGTGTCTAATCAACCCAGCGGCTGGTCTTTCGGAGGTCATCTGGACCTCCCCACTATGCCAAACAATTCGTCGCGATCTCTTCGAGAGTGGACATGACGAGGCCGAAGTACTTCGCGTCCTGTCCAGCTTTGATCCGTGTCTGCTCAGACCGATCGCAACGCCTCAGGCACGGATCCAGCTCATCTATGCAGACTATGACTTGATTACGCTCCCCCGACAATACGCGGCACTCGCTCAAAGTTGGCAGCTGCGTAACGTCCTAACCTGTAAGGCAGGCCACTTGAACACGCTTCGAGTGCCTCGTCTTGCGGAAGACATCGCGAAGTTCTTCCGACGGTTGGAGCAGCCTCAGTCATTGCTCGAGGACACGCTCTCGTGAATGGCTATCTCTTTCCCGAGTCCCGCGCGACGGGTGCGGCAAGCACCGGCACTGCCAACCCTGGTGTTCCTCAATTCGCCAAGATCGTAGCCGTGGCCAGCGCACTACCCGAACGCAGAGTCCTCAATCAGGAGATCATCGCGGCTCACGGCCACGGCGTGACCGCGACCGGGATGCGCCAGATTGTTGGGGTATCGGAGCGTCGCGTTGCCGAGCAAGGGGTTGCGGATTCGGACCTCTTGGCCGCGGCCGCACGACGCTGCCTCGAGCAGGCCGAGCTTGAGCCGCGGGAGCTCTCGAAACTCATCGTCACAAAGTTCCTAGGGGACCGATTGCTGCCCATGACCGCATCGGTACTGCAGCGGAAACTGGGATGCGACGTAGCCATCCAAGCCTACGACATAGACGGAGGGACTCATGCCTTCCTTCAGGCGCTCGACGCCGCAGAGTGCTGCATCGCAACCGGGGACGGCCCGATTTTGATCAGTTCCGGCGGTGTCATCAACTGCCTAGTTTCGAAGCACGATCCACACATCGCATTCACGTATGGCGATGGGGCTGCGGCGGTCCTGATGAAGCCCACTAGCGAGCGGCATGTACTCTCGACCTACTTCTTCAGCAATCATGAGTTCGCAGATTCCGTCACGGGCTTCGCGTTGCATGAAGATCTCCTCCGGCGCGCGCACGATCCGCAGCAATACCACCTCCTTCACGAACTCTACCGACCGAAGGACTGGAGATCGAGCAAAGCCTTCGTACTAGAGGCTGTGGAACAAACAGTCGATAGTTTGACAAAGGACGCTGGGATTAGCCGGACCGACGTCAATTTGTACCTGATCTCCGCGACGCACCACCGCCTCTGGCTTGCAATCTTGGACCAGCTTGGAATCACTGCAGCGGACACAGTATCCGTGCTACCTGATTTGGGTAACACTATGAGCGCCATGTTGCCCATGGGGTTGGATCTGGCATTGCGATCGGGCCGCGTAGGTCCCGGTAGTCTGGTTATGCTTCTTTCGGTGGGTGAAGGGGCGAGTGGTGGGGGAATGCTGGTCCGTCTGTGATGCAAGCTCGTCATTGGTAGAAGCACGGAATTAAGGAACCAAGAGACATGAATCGAGAAGAAGTTTTCATGAAGGTAGCGACAATCCTGGAGGACTACCTGCGCCTCGGTCCGGGCGAGGTCAAGCCAACGAGCCATGTCGTGAACGAGTTGGGAGCTGACTCACTGGCGCTCGTGGAACTCGGTTTCAAGTTCATGGAGGCGTTCGGAATTGGCATGATCGATACTGTAGAACAGCTGCTTATCGTGGACCATCTCGTTACACACATCTACGCGCAACAGACGACGTGAACCATGACCATGATTGGCTCGTCCAAGCGCTATCCCTTGGGGCGTCCCCTCAACGTGCGGCGACACGCACGTATCGTGTCGACCGGTTCCGGAGTGCCGGACGAGGTAGTAACGAATCAGGATCTGATCGAAGAATTCGGATTGCTTGCCACGGATCGTGCTGTGCAGTTCTCGATCGGTATCGTCGAGCGGCGGCGAGCCAAGGACGATGCCACTAGTCCGGAGTATCTGGCGAAGGCCGCCACAGAGTGCATCGAGCGCGCGAGCATCGAGCCAGCTCAAGTTGACCGCATCATCTACGCCCGCTTGTTCGGAGATCAGTTCATTCCTGCGACGGCGCTTCGCGTCCTACAACGCCTGGGTTTGCGGCGCGGCATCCCGGTCATGGACATTTCTGCTGCATGCAGTGGCGCGATGCACGCGCTCGAGATGGCGCTGGCATACATCAACGCTGGGGAAAACTACGTACTCGTGCTTGGGGGAGATCGCTGCGCGCCGCGCGCTGAGCCCAGTCTGAAGCGGGATACGCGCACGGTGTTTCTGAATGGTGACGGTTTTGCGGGAATTCTGCTCGGCGCTTCGACGCAGGCACGCTTTCTCGCGCGCTACTTCTATACGGATAGTGATCTGCTCGACTTTGCGTATGTTCCGTTCGGGACCGCGATGCTCAACGGGTCACGAGAATTCGGTCCAGACATGGGAAGGCTGAACATGCCAGACGGTCCACGTATTCATCGTTCGGTAATGGACTCGTGCCGTATCATCTCGGAACGACTCTTGGGCTTGTCCGGGCTAACCATCGCAGACATCGATTTCGTCATCACGAGTGATCAAACCCACATTGTCTGGAAGGAGCAACTCAAGGCCCTTGGAGTCCCGGAGTCAAAGAGCACGAGCTGTTTCCATAAGTACGGCAATACTGTCGCTGCGATGGTTCCGCTCAATCTCAATGAAGCAATCTGCTCTGGGGCGCTACAGCGAGGGATGAAGGTGCTGATGATGGGACACGGCGCCGGAGCGAGTGGTGGCGGATTCATCTTCGAGTATTGAGCAGCCAACATGGCAAGCCCCTCGCTGTCGTTGCTGAGGTGTGGCAGAGGCTGGCAAAGCAGTTTGGTTGATCCGTCGCAAACACGTCGCGGCTCGCAAAGGAATAGCTATCTCGTTCTGATCAACTGTCGCCACGTCAGACTCTTTTGGTTGATCCGGCGCAAACACATCGCGGCTCGCACGACCACGAGCGGCTCGACTAAAGGCACTGATTCGGCAATATGGTGAAGCGATTCGCGTCCGGGTGGGCGACGCCGACGTCAGGCCTCCCGTCGTGGTCAAAGTCCGTCACAACAGCGAAGGCGGTGGCGCCCAGCGTCGGATACTCGAGTCTGGGGGCAAAGGTCCCTTCACCGCGGCCAAGAAACACGCTGATCGAATCAGCCGCGCTGTTTGCCACAGTCAGATCGAGCTTGGCGTCACCGTTTAGGTCAGCAATGACCACGGATGAGGGTGACGCACCCGTCTGATACT
>JBLNFG010000924.1:0-2720 GCA_050263495.1 Myxococcales bacterium
GCGCCGCCTGCTTAAAATTGAACCGACGAGAGTCGTCGATAAGCGTTGACGCAGGCGGCAGGTCCGGCAGGTCGATTCGATCCCAGTTGCAATCCGAGTCAGCCAGAGTATTGAGTATCGCGTCAATTGCCTGGGGTGCATACCCAGGCAAAATAAGCCAGTCAAGGTAGTCGGTTATGCCCGCGCCTATAGAAGCGAGAATTGTTTGTCCAGACGACTCATAAGCGAACATAGGCGCAAGGGCTACCAATTCGCGACCATGACGCACCTGTACGACATGCAAGGGGTGAGGCTTGAAAGCCTCTGTCCAGGGCACAAGCCACTCCGGACGCTGAAAAGGAGTCAATCCCTCACATTTTTCCCACAATGCGGTCCACTCTGGTGACAAGTTGCGTAACGACGTGAGGTCACGAAGAATTGTCGCAGATAACGATGGAGTAGGTGACATCATGCTGCCCGCTCCATGCTGGATGACTCTACGATCCTGTGCAGTGACTGCGGCGAAGCGAGCTGCCAGTAGAGGGACAAGTAACGATCCGTCATCCGCTCAGATGAGAACAACTTTTCGGCGCGCTCTCGGCACGCCTCTGAGCTTAGTTGCTCTGTGGCGGAGATGGCGGCGGGAAGCTCTTCTGGCTTCTCAACCAGGAATCCCGTGCGGCCATGCTCGACAACTTCCACGAGCGCACCTCGTCGCAGTGCGACTACCGGTGTACCTGAAGCCATTGCTTCCATGGCGACGAGGCTACTGGTCTCCTCCACAAGGCTAGGAACCACGAGGCACCGGGCGGCAGCGAGGAGCTCTCGTTTCTGCTGCGGGCCAACGACTCCGATAAACCGGTGCGGCGCTCTTAGTCGCGGCTTGATTTCGCGTTCCCAGTATTGTTGGTGGGCGGAGTAACCGAATACTTCTCCGGCCAATATCAAACTCAGGCCCGCTTGTGTCGCTGCATCGATCGCAAGATGGAATGCCTTTTCCGGACAGATACGGCCTAAGGCGACTACATAGTCCCTTTTCGGCGCCGAGCGGAAGTCTGCAAGGCGTACGCCGTTTTCAACAGTAGCGTAAATCTCCGTTTGCCGCGGACATCGCCGCGCTTGCGAACGTGATACGCAGACTAAATGAAGGTTGCTGTTGCTCCTGTCATACACCTCCGCTGGATACCAACTTGGAGGCAGATGGAGGGTCACAAGAACTGGCACCGCACATTGGGGTAAATATCGATGGAAATCGATACCGTGCATGTGAATTAGATCGACGGGAAACTCAGACAACGCTTTCCGAATCATTCGCCTCTGCTGTTCCCATGCGAAAGCCACCCTTTGCGTAGTCAACGGAGGTTCGGCCGTTGCTGTCGCCAAGAGCGTGCCCAAGACTTTGGATCCGCTGGGCGCGATCACAATTGAGTGATGACCGGCTTTGACGAGTGCCTCATCCAGCAATGCCAGTATCTGCTCTGCCCCGCCTGCAGTACCGCGGGACACGGGCGCCAACGGATATCCGACATTGAGGACGGTTAATGGCATGACACATGACCGTACCGCTCCAGCAACTTTTTGGCGGCTTCGCGCCAGAGTGCGTTGGTAGTCGGCCAATTCAGGTACTCGTACCACGGTTGGCCATCGTGGGGCGGTTGAGTGAAATCGTAGACAGGAGCGGCACGCAGCCGTTCCGGCTCCAAGGGGAATTCCGACAGAATATGCCACTGCGAGACATAGCTTCCGAACATGCGAGCTTTCATTGTCCGTTCCTCGGGTGCGAGGCTTAGGGTTACGCTTTCGTACGAACCTCGTGCATCCGTGGGAAGGAACTCACCGCTTGCGCGCCTTCCATCACGTCCGTGGTATGAAGTCATTTCCAGCAGAGCGGGCACGGCAACCGCCTCGCCTGAGATCATGGCCAGCGCAAGCTGGGCGATAAGAGCAGCGGTGTCGTGGTCGGGATGACCTCCCTCATAGGGATGGGTAATTACAACGCTGGGTTGGCAACGCCGTACGATATCCACGAAGCCTTCCAGCAGCCGAGCCGCTTCGGCCATCGCCTCTTGGTCGACGCCTCCCAAGAACACGATCCGACTAGCAGGCACACCGGCGATGGCTAACGCTGAGGCAGCCTCTTCGGCCCGTACACAAGCATAGAAATCTCGTGATCCGTTGACATGGGGCGACCACAATCGCGTGTCTCGAGGTGCGCCGTCAGTCAAATAGGCGACGGTCACATCGGGCAAACGATGCAGAGCCGCGGAAGCACCGATCGTCTCGTCATCGGGATGGGCCGCCAGCAGCACGGTTCTGGGCGCGTCGGCCCGCGAAGAAGACACGCTACTGAACCAGGCGAGCGCCTGCTGTGCGGAGTTATGCTGCGACATCGATGCCGGCGAGTTGTTCGGGCTGGTTTCCCAGCAGTTTTACGGCTTCGCGATAACCGTGGAGTGTTCCAACATCCACATAGGTTTCTCCACGTGGTACCGCTGCGACTCGGTGCCCTTGTGCGATGTACGCATTTACTAATGTGCCGAGGTATTGATCTCGTCTCTGTCGTTGCAGCCATAGAGCGTGCAAGTTCGAAAAATCCTGAGCAGGCACTCGGAACGCGCCCCATATCCATTTTGTGGACGGGTGTTCGTGCTTAACTTGTATCTCTTGCACTTGATCCTGCTTATCCGTGAGCACGGCATCGAACAGCTCAGGCCGCTGCACGGGGAACAGAAGAAACGAAA
>JBLNFG010000925.1:0-4622 GCA_050263495.1 Myxococcales bacterium
ACGCTCACGCAGCCAACGCGCGAGCCGCGTCACGACGTCATCGAAATCAGGCGTCCCTCCGTGCACCGGCAATCCACGAGGCTTGTCCACCACCAACACCCGTGCATCGACATGTAGGACTCGCTCCTTTGGCCAAGTCACGGAGACAGGCTCAAATGCCATGATCGAACCCTATGCCGCAAAGGACGGTGGGACTTCAGTTGCACAGAACCGAATCGCGTGCCTACTGCGCCGGCAGCAACAAACAGCAAAAATGCCCGGATGAAAGCTCCATCCAGTTCGCTTGCATCGTCCTAAGCGAGAAACGGGGCGATGATCGCCCCGTTCCCGCTCACGAGCGAAAACTGACGCAGCCGCGCTCAGCTTGCCTTGGGCAGGCCGCCGCGCTTCTTTACCGCGCCACGAATGGCTACGACCGAGTTGTTAGGCCCGGGTACGCCACCTTGAATCAGCAACAGGCCTTCGTCCGCAACGATCTTCACCACTGGCTGGCTTAGAACGCTGGAAACCGTATTGCCGTGCTGTCCAGGCATTCCCTTTCCGGGAAGGGTGCGACCTGGAGTCATGTTCGTGCCGATAGCACCGCCGTGCCGCTCATACTCGTGGGTACCGTGGGTGCGCACATTGCCTTTGAAGTTGTGGCGTCGCATCACACCCGTAAAGCCGCGCCCGCGTGAAACGCCTTTGACGTCAACGAACTGGCCAACGGAGAAAACGTCCTCGAGATTGACGGACTGTCCTACCTCGAATCGGCTCACCACATCAGCGGGGCAACGAAACTCCTTCAAGGTGCGCTTCGGTGTCACGTTCGCTTTCTTGAACTGCCCTGCCAACGCTCGCGCCACCAGCTTCTCGCGCTTGTCGCCGAAGCCGAGAATAATCGCGTCGTAGCCGTCCTTCTCCTGCGTGCGCTTCCCTACGACCACGGAGCGGGCTTCGATGACGGTACAAGGAACGATGGTGCCATCGTCGGTGAAAATCTGAGTCATGCCCAGCTTGCGTCCAATGACGCCGGGGTACTGGTTCATCGTAAGAGCTCCTGTCTTTCGCGCCGAGCCAGGGGCCGGCCGTGGGGAGCGGGAATTAGCCCTACTCCGAGGATTCGTCAAGGCATTGTGGTAAGACACTGCGATCCAGCGCAATGACTGGCCAACCCACCTACAACCTCCGCGCCGCCAATAACTCGCTGGAGCTTGGGCCGTACCGTCGGCTTCGCGTTGACGCAAGCGCAAGGAAGTGCATAATCCCGCTCCCTCGCTCCGCCGGAGCCAGCAACGGACCAAATCACCATGTCCATGAGTCTGACTAAGATTGCCACTCTCGATAACGCCTCACTCCGTACGGATCTGCCCGATTTCCGCGTCGGTGACACCGTTGCAGTGCACTACAAAATTGTCGAGGGCGACAAGTTGCGCGTTCAGGTGTTCAAGGGAATCGTCATCAAGCGCCACCGCGCCGGCGTCTCGAGCACGTTCACGGTGCGCAAGGTTAGCTTCAACGTCGGAGTCGAACGCGTATTTGCCCAACACTCGCCGCGTATTGACCACGTGGACATCGTTTCGCGCGGCGTCGTGAGGCGAGCCAAGTTGCTTTACTTGCGCGAGCTGCGCGGCAAGGCAGCACGCGTGAAGGACGAGAAGGACAGCTGAACTACCTTCGGCACTCGTCAAAGTCTGTTCTTTGTTTGACATTGAATGCCGCTAATTCGCTGTAGAGCGCACACGTGCGGTGGTTTGGGATCACCCACGCCGCACGTGGAACGGCTCTGACACGCGACGGTTCTTCCAAATAGGACGCCGGTTCCCAGTCGCCCGTCATGCCGCTAGCGATCGCGAGAGTGGCATCTGCATGCTGGGGGCAGCGCGGCGTGCGATCGCGCTCGCTATTGTCACTTCCGCCGCGTGCGCTCGTTATTTGTCGTCAGCATCTGTCGTCGGCGCCACTTCCGCCGCGTGTGCCCGCGCTAACTATTGTCCCCTGCCCCTCGCTCGTTGCGGCTTCCAGGGATGAAGCACTTCGGGAAGCGCGACTGGGGCGCCGCCGCCTTGTCGTAAGCAGAACATAATAAGGGGCAAATTGCCGGGCGGCCCGCGCGGGCTGGGGAGTTTCGGTGAGATGCGTAGCATCCTCCAGAATTGTCTCGGCAAAAAGCAGTTTTTCGTCGTGGCACAAAAGGG
The DNA here is from genome assembly GCA_050263495.1 of Myxococcales bacterium. Classification (GTDB taxonomy): domain Bacteria; phylum Myxococcota_A; class Polyangia; order Polyangiales; family Polyangiaceae; genus FEN-1139. The sequence goes on from JBLNFG010000925.1 coordinate 2,178, forward strand.
TATGCTGGGCGGCGCCGTTCACCCTTGCCCTTATGGAGCGGCAATTGGAGTGCGGAGGTGTCGATGATCGAATGCGCCCGTTGCGGATACAAGAATGACGCCGCGGCCAAGTTCTGTGCGGCGTGCGGAGCTCCAATGGCGGCCGCACAGGCCCCTGCGTGGAATTCAGGTGCCGCGTCGCAGCAGCCTCCTCCCCCAAACTGGGGCAGCCCCGCGCCAAACCCGGCACCTCCAGTGGTTCCCCAACCCAGTTCGCCACCGGCTGTGCCGCAGCAGTGGGGCCCGCCTCCGAACATGCAGCCACCTGCTACGCCGAATATGCCGGCGGCGCCGCCTGCTTGGGGCACGCCGCCAGGCGTCCCACCGCCGCCGGCGCAAGTGTCCCCGCCAGCAGTGGGGTACGGAGCGCAACCTCAATGGGGAATGCAGCCCGCTCCCGCCGCACCTGGATGGGGCCAGCCCGCACCAATGCACACGCCTGAGGCCCTTCCGTTACGGTCGTCGCAAGCGGAACCGCCGCTGCCCATCGCCGCACCGACAGCTGCTTCGGCCGTCATGGCGCCTCTCGAGCCTGATCAAATCCCTCAGAACGCGGCAAAGACACTGGCAGCCTTTCTTGTCTCGTTCGATACGAACCCCTTGGGTCAATTCTGGCCCGTATATCAGGGGCAGAACATGGCTGGTCGAAAGGGTTCTGGGGCAGAACTCGATCTGGAAATCGACCACCCCACCACTTCTTCACGCCACGCAATGGTGTACGCAGCGGCACGCCCGGGCCGTCTCAAAGTGGAAGATTTGGGCAGCACAAACGGCACCTATGTGAACGAACGACGCCTGGAAACGGGGGAACGTCGTCTGCTTGAGGCGGGCGATACCGTCCGATTTGGCGGTTTCTCCGTCACGATAGTTCCAGTCTAACCAGCTTCTGGTCATGCAAAGGACCGACTTGATGACTCCTCGACGTGCGATTCAAATTCTCGTTGCTACCGTCACGCTGCTCGGCCTTACGCTCTGTATGCCGGCACGGTTGTGGGCTGCTCCAGAGGCCCACATACTCAGGATCGATCCGCGCGCAGCCCACGATAATGGGTCGCCGATTCTCACCTCGGTGATCGAAATTGTCGAGAACCGTCGGCTTAGCGAGGTGACGCTGCCGTGCGCAAACCTGACGGGCAATGCCCAGCTCAGCTGCCTGAGCGACGCGCTCGACAAGACGCCGCTCTATTCGGCATTCCCGTTTCCTGCCCCCAATGCGGTTTTCACCGTAAAAGTCGACGGAAGCGATGTGCTTGCGAAGTTCGTAAGCCAAACGCGCTGGGGCGAAAGCCAACAGCAACCGTCGATTGGTACCGCTTGGTTGATCATCATTGATGCCGATGCCCGCATGGGTACCTCGTTTGACGACGCAAAAGAGGTAGCGAACAAGTTCGTTGCGTCGATGGGGCCAAACGACATTGTCAACGTCATCTTCATCAACGATCGACAAACGGTGGCCGACTCCCGATGGCTGCCGGCAGCCCAGCGCAGCAAGGCGGCGAGCTTCATTGGATCCGTTACGTCCACCTTCAAGTCGTCGGGACGCAACCGAAGCCTGTTCACCATCCTTCGAACCGCTGCCACCGATGGCTTCAAGTCACTCGGCAATGTCTCGCAACAGAACGTCCAAGTGCCACTCCATCAGGCAATGGTCGTGCTCTCGAGCGGATACGGCGGCACGGACGCGCTCACCACGGGCCCAAGCGCGCTGACGCTGCAGAAGTACATGACCGATGGGCGTTTTCCCGAGAATAACACCGCCCAGCCGAAAACGCCTGTGCCCGTCATCAGCGTCTACTTCCCGGCGAAAGGGTTACTCGACGAGTTTCGCAACACCGCCTTCGAGTTCATGCAGAACCTTGCGAACATCGAGATCGGCGGCTTCTTTACGATCGTGCAGGCGGGTGAACGTGCTCGCGCACAAAGCATCGTTAACGCGGTCCGCACTCGGTTCTCGAAGATGTATGTGGTCAAGTGGCGGGTCGCTTGTGTCAATCGCTCCGTCACGCAGACCTTCCAGCTCAATTTCAACAACGTAAAGCCCGAAATTCTAGGGGACAATTCGTTCCGAGACGTTCCCGTCGGCATTGATCCAACGACTTGGCCGTTGGATGTCGATATCCAAGCGACCCAAGACAGCGTCAACAAGCAAGGAGGCGTCTATCCGGGTGGTCGCTTTCGGCTCTATGGCAGCTTCTGTTGGGGTGGCGACGTGCAGCGAGCGGAAGTCTACTTCCTGCCCGCTGGGCAACAGTTGCCGACGGCGTTGGCCGGTGCTGACGTAGACAAGGCCACCAAGGCCCAACAGCAGCTCATCGAAATGGGCATGCGCGGCAAGTCGCTCGAAGCGACTGATTCCTTCGTGGAATTCGAAGCGCCAGACAAGGACAAGCTCTTGCACGGCTCCGG
>JBLNFG010000926.1:0-2514 GCA_050263495.1 Myxococcales bacterium
GAAGCGATGTCCAAATTGGGGTGACGCCCAGATCGAGTGCGGCACCCCCAACTGGCCCAAGGTCAATATTGCGGGTGGAATCCGGATTGACCCGCAACCGACCGTCCCAGAGCAGCCCGCCGCGTGCCCCGACCTCGAAGAACTTGCCCGGTTCTGCGAACTGATACGCGACGTCGAGCATCGGAGCTTGCAACGCCGACACGTAGTACGCGCGATTCCCGCCCACGCGGAACCTGACACCTCCACGAAGGACGAATCCGTGACCGTGCTCCGGCCAGCGCCTACCGTGAGCTACGTCAATCAACAAACCAGCATCGAACCCGTTCTCGCCGCCCCCGAGATGGGCCGAAAAGGTAGAGCGATTCGTGCTTGCCGCGTGCACGTTTGGCCCATTGACGTCCGCTACCGAAGTAACGCTACTGTAGATGGAATAGGCGATCGATGAGCGCAACCCGGCGCTCGACGTCTCGCGCAGCGACAGTTCTGCGAGAGAAGCATGCCCAGCGCCGAGCACTGATCTCGCCGGAGACGGCAGCGATAACTGGAGTTTTGCCTCCGCCTGCGCTCCGCTGCCATTTGACCGAGACTCTACTTGCATCAATGGTGGTGGCGGACCGCTAGGAATGGTCCCGTTTGCCGAGACGGCGGAGGCACCAGTAAGGAGTGCCAGAAATGCAGGTCGAAACGGTTGATGTGGCACGTACCAGGCCTCGTGCATCGCAGGGTGGTGCGAAACGAGGTATGAGTCAACTCGTGCGACTGCAGTTGTGCGCGCCCTGCCACCGCTGAGGATCCGTAGCGGGGGCCGCTGCTCTAGAGGGCGTCGGCCCCGTAATTTCTACTCCCTGGCATTCGCGGTGCAGGCGCACAATATCATTGCTCCAGACATGGACCACTCAAAGGAACGCGTGAGCAAGTCCGAGGCGGAATGAACATGATACCAACGAACCCGCCTGAAGTATCTCCAGCTTCGAGGCGCCCTGGTCAGGCCGAGCCCACCGTCTTTACGAGTGGGCTATCGATCTTTGAGGCGCAAAAAGCCGCCACTCTTTCGGGCAAGATCACATCGGCGCGGGGCGTTTCACCTCGCATGTTCGATACTGAATTGTTCGAACGCTTTTCGCGTGCACACCCGGCGACCCCAGCGCTTGTGTACGGGCCAATGGCAATTGGCGCCATCGCATACGCCATCCACCTCGGGCAAGGCATTGCTAGAGTCAGTGTTGCCGTGCTCTTGGGGTACGTCGCCTGGACATTTGCCGAATATTGGCTACATCGGGTCGTTTTTCACCTACGCGTCGTCGGGCCGAAGACGGCTCGTGTGCACTTCGTGCTGCACGGCGTGCACCACGAGTACCCTTGGGACTTCTCTCGACTCGTCATGCCGCTCGGTGCATCGTCAGGGCTTTGCGTGCTGACGTACGCACTCTTTCGGCTCCTCCTCGGGCCAGTGCAAATGTGGGCCCCCTTCGCCGGTTTTCTGCTTGGCTACATCTTCTATGACTCGGTGCATTGGTACGTCCACGCCCGAAAACCCAAGCGTGGAATCCTCGGCTGGATCCGTCGCGAACACTTCTTGCACCATTTCCGTAATCCCGAGAGTCGATACGGTGTCAGTTGCCCGTGGATGGACACGCTATTTCGCTCACGCGGGCCAGCGGTAGGAAACCTTCACGTCGACGCATAATCGCGAACACTGCAAAGCGTGCACAGTGTGGCGGTCACGCCGCACGGACCTCCCGCAGCAATCACGCGCACGCGTGGGCAATCCTCGACCGCTTGCGCAGGTGAGAGGATTCGCAGGCTTCTGATGCCCACCACCGCTTTGGCGTTGCCAAAGCTTGCTCCTCCCTGATCCACTCGCGCCGGAATCGGCGCTGCGTGGATGGGAGGAGCCCAACGAGAAGGGGAGTTCGGTGCTCACCCGAGGTGCCAGCGCCGCTGCAGTCATGGGCGCACGGTAGTTGCAACGCGACCCTTTCAGGTGCCGCGCACATGAAACGAATCCTGTTCAATCGTGGGGGCAACGCGTGGGGCGTGGTAGCCGCGGCTGCTTGTGTGGCTGGTGCTTACGGGGCACTAGCGGTGCGGCGTCTCCAGCTTCGTCGCCGTGCGGCGTGGCCGCAACGCATTGTGATCATGGGCGGCTCTCGCTCGTCCCACCCCATGCCTTCGGCATTGGAACGTCTCATCGATCGAGCAGCCATGAAGTTCGGAGAGTTTGGGCCACCGGCGGCCGACGAATAGCGCATTGGGAAGGATAGGTTGGCGAATGATTGAGTCTGAACCACTACTCGATTTCCCACCGAGGTCTCGCGCCCTTGCCTTGTCAGCCTCGCGAGCCCTCTTTCTTGCGTTGGTCGCCCCCTTGGCTGCCGCATTGGCGCGGCTAACACTACTGCCGAAAACATTCGGACGAATGAGGAACATGCGGAGTGGCGAACACGTCAGCGTGACAGCCACGTCGCTCGTGCCAATTGTGGCAGAGCGGACAACGTGGCAACCACGTGACCA
>JBLNFG010000927.1:0-5985 GCA_050263495.1 Myxococcales bacterium
CAGTTGGGGCGCATCGGCAGTGCAGAGTCCGCTGCAGTATTGTTGAAGCGCTTAAATTGGTATCTCGATCCGTCGATAACGGACGACGAAGAGAAGGAGACGGCGGTGCGAGGCATTGTCAATGCTGGAGACGCCGCGCTCGAGCCAAGTCGTGAATACTGCAAGCGCGATGAAGGGCTCACGTGGCCGTTGAAAGCGCTGGAGCAAATTGTCGACCGCGAAGGATTCGTGGAAGAGCTGCTGCTTCTATTGGATCAGTACGACACCGAGTACGTTCGCAATCCCGAACCCAAGGTGCAGTTGCTGACCGCGCTTGCGGAGTTCCCGCGTCAGGACGTAAAAATCGCCGTCGAACAATTCGTCGAAGACGCCAGCGAGCCCGTTCGTTTTGCGGCCGTGGGCACCCTCTTCGCGGTGGGAGAGCAAGACGCGGCAGTCTGTTTAGCCACAGCCCTCATTAGGGAGGAATCTCTGCGCATCAAGAATCGAGTCGCGCAAGGATTGGCCGAGAAGGGGTGGCTGGTTCCTGAGGAACTCAGCGGTGCGTGCCGTAAAGCGCTCCCGCCGGGTTACTGGCTAGACGGCTCGGGTCGCATGACAGGCGAGCCGAGCTCGTAGCGCGAGTCCCTCATCGGTCCTCTCGGGCACAGCTGCGCGGCCACGCTCTCTTGCCGCCTTCGGTGCTTGTTCGCTGACGCGGCCACCGTACCCTCACTGTACTTGGTCCAGCTCGCTGGAATGCGTACAGTTCGACTCGCACTTCGTGCTGTATGTGGCTGGGGAAAGTGCCGAAAGTGGTCGGGGCCTTGGCGTTGGGCAGCCCAACGCACTCCGCTAGACCGGGGCTCTCCGTGCATTTGGTCCAGCCATTCTCTGCGCGCAGTATGATTGTTGAGGGTTGACGCTCGTTGGGTGGTTCTCCACGGAGAACTTCGTGCAAGCGGGCCGCCCCAAGCACATTGGTTGTGCACCGCGGCAGGGGGAAACGCAACCAGCCACATCGCACGCATCAGCAGGGGCGTAATGCTCACAAAGAGCACAAAAACACGGAAACCGCCGCATGCAGATGCGACGGTTTCGAATGACTTGCTTTACGTTCGGAAGCTACTCGCTGATGCGATGCTCGAATGGGAAGAACATGCTGTACCCGACCGAGATGAACTGGTCGAACATGAACTGCCGATCCTTCGCGTTGACGCGCAGATCCGGGAACTCATCGTTGGGCCCCGTACCAGCCGTATCAAACCCGCCTGTGTTGCGGCTTAGGGGGAGCGCTCGCCAGTCGACGACCAAACCACCCCACTGGTGCGTGAAGAACGTCAAGCCAAGTCCAAACGTTCCAGTGAACGCCGATCGACCTTTACGTTTGTACCCCGAGTTCCCGAGACAGCTATCCCCGGCGCAATCACCGCGCTCATTGAGGCCAACGGCCGCGAAGCCAGCGAAGAAGTGCATCTCGGTGTCGATGTAGAAGCTACTGAACATCGAGATTTTGCCGCGGAAGGGAGTGACCGTAATCTGCGGCGACGCGACCCATGCATACTGCCCAACCTGATTTCGGAACTTGGTCTTGGGCGACATGTTGACGGCTGAGAGTCGACAGTCCCGCTTGTTCACATTATCAGTGTTCCCGCAGGCTCGGTTCGCGTGGAACTTCTCGATGTGCTCAGTCAACGCGGTGGGCATTTGGATTGCACCAAATGCGCCCCAAACACCCAGCGCCAACCAGTCCGTGAGATTGTAGTTGAGCGTAGCGCCGAGCAGAATCGAGTGATTGTATTCGTCGAGGAGCGTGAACGTCGCCGACGGAGTAAGCTCGAAACGCCCTTCACGATAAAGCCGCAGCTTGCGAACGGCAGGAGCTCCCGCTAGCGGGCCGCTCATCAAGATTTCTTGGGCCTGTGCCGCTTCGGAAACGAATAGGCACGCTAACCCTGCCACGCATGCAGCAGCCAGCCGTCGAGGGGTTGCCGATTTTTTCATGGTACTCTTGGTGACCATCGTAGCCTGACCTCTTTCTCTGGCCGTCATCACTTCGGCAACCGATACTCAAAGGAGGTTGGGAGGAAGAATGAAACGCCGATTTGCGCTTGCACGGCGTTGGTGAGGGAGGTTTCGCCGTACCAGGTGCTCTTCTTCTGGCGTTCGGCAATTGTGCCGAGGTTTTTGATGTTCTCCAGCTTCTCTTGGTAGACGTAATCGCGCAATTCCATCACTGCAGCGAGCCACCGGTAGAAGAACACACGGAAGCCGAGTCCTGCATTGCCCGCGAACTTCGTCTCGTACTGGAAGTCCCGATAAATGGGGTCGAACACAGGAATCGGTCGAGTGCTGATGAAGCCTGCACCTGCGACCACATACAAGTCGTACTGGAAGATGAAGTCGCCGAACCCGTTGAACTTGCCGATGATCGGCACGTACGTGAGGTTGAGGGCGGCACTCCAATCGTACTCAGTCAGTGGCACGCCAACGCGGACCGACCGTCGAACATTGCCGTTGAAGGCCTTGTCGTTATTGAACCACTTATAGTAGTTCCCGTTCAGACCGATCGCGAAGGAGTTCCAAATGTAATAGTTAAGCGATAGGCCCGGTCCCGGGTGGTTTACGAACTGATCGTTGAGGGTGAACCCCCAGTAAGGCGTAATTTCGAAACGCCGTACGCGCAGCGTGTAGATCTGCTGCACCGCGAAGATCTGCTCGTTGAGCGGCTTCCTCGCTTCCTTGTCGAAATCGACAGTAGGGCAGGCCGCTGGATCGATCTTGCAGATATCGTCCAGACCGCCTGATTCCTCACCACCACCGGTTTCTTCACCAGCAGCAGCATCTTCTTCGGTGCCTTTATCCTCACCGCCACCTTCGGCTTGACCTTCGGCCTTTGCGCCGACTTCAGCCGTTCCTTTGTCTCCAGCTGCTGCCTCGGCTTCCACCTTCGCGCTGACCCCGACTTTTTTCTGGGCCATTGCTTGAGCGGGAAGAACACCGAGTGCTGCTGCGAGGAGGAGCCCGATGCGCGTCTTGTTCATCGATGCCTCTTTCGCCGTCCCTGGGGCCGATTGACGCCCTACGAGAAGTCTTCAAATACTGGAAATAACTAAACAATTCAGCTAAGCGCGAACGTCGCGCGACTATATCACGCTCGAATTTAGGCGATCAACATCCAATTTGTTGAAAGTGTAATTGCCACGTCCAGCCAAAGCATAAAGTTGCCATAACGCTGAGATTATTCGCGTCCAAGCAATGCTTCGACGAACTCTTCGGGCACAAAATCATGTAGGTCATTGGCGGTCTCTCCGAGCCCCACGAATCTGACTGGCAGTTGAAGGGCGTCGCAAATCCCGAGCACCACGCCGCCTTTGGCTGTGCCGTCGAGCTTTGTAAGAACTACACCAGTAAGCGGCATGGCCTGCTGGAACTCGGCAGCCTGCGCGAGAGCATTTTGTCCGTTGGTCGCGTCGACCACCAGCAAGATCTCGTGCGGAGCACCCTCCAGTGCTTTGCTCGTCGTCTTTACCACTTTCTTCAGCTCGGCCATTAGATTGGCCTTGGTGTGGAGGCGACCAGCAGTATCGGCCAGCACGATATCGGCCCCGACCTGCTTAGCCCGCTGCACGGCATCAAAAATCACGCTTCCCGGATCAACGCCGTCTTTGCCTCGAACCACTTCGGCTCCGACACGACTGCCCCAAACGACCAGCTGCTGTACCGCAGCCGCGCGAAACGTATCGCCCGCGGCGAGGATTACGTTGCGGCCTTCGGACTTCAAGCGAGTTGCCAGCTTCCCGATCGTGGTTGTCTTCCCGGCTCCATTGACACCGACCAGAAGAACGACGGTTGGCTTGTCACGCATGGAGAAGGCTCCAGGGCGGTCGGAAACCGACAGCACGCGCAGTATCTCGTCCTTTAACGCTGCCCACACAGCGTCGGTGTCAGCGAGATCGCCACGACTCAAGCGCTCACGAACTCGGCCAAGAAGAACCTCCGTTGTCTTCGTGCCAACATCTGAGGCCAGCAGGACTTCCTCAAGTTGGGCAGTAATATTCGGATCGATCTCCTTCTTGCCGCTGAACAAGGAGAGCAGCCGCCCAAAAAATCCGTCCTTAGAACGAGATTTCTGCAGCCCTCGACGGAGCCCTTCGACGTTGCGAACGTGGGCAACGGAGGGAGGCCCAGACATCTTTGCGCGCAGCAAAGACTCTGGCTCGCCCCCTTCGGACTCGACCGCAACAGGCGGCTGCGAAGCATCGGGCTCGCGTGCCGTAACGGCAGCAGCCGCCACCGATTGCTTACTTGGCTTCTCTGAAGGCTGCCGAGCGTCAGGAGCGGCGTGCTCTTGCTCGATAGACTTCGCGAGCGGGGCTTCTGGCTCCGCTCGGGCTGGTTCTGTGGCCTCCGAAGCGGCGGGTTCGGATTTGGGCTTCCGAGCTTCGCTCAATCGGGGGGTACTTAGCTTTTCGCCAGTCGGCTCTTGCCCAGGAGTAAGCTCCTCCGTGGGCGAAGGCGCAGCAGGGCGCAGAAAGAGAAAATAAATGGCAGCTACAACTGCAACTGCCAAGACGACGTATACAACCACCATGGTCGTCGAGCCTCGATAAGGGGACGGTGCGGACTATAAGAACGCGAGGGATCAGGAGTCAACCATTGCTCTACTCATCACTGCGCTTTGCTCCGGCCCAAGCTCCGAGCGTCCCGGGCGGGGGTGTTAGTTCTGGTTGCTCGGAATCTGAAGGAGGGGATGCACCAAACGCGGCATTCGACACGGCCTTTGCCCACGTCTCGACTTCGTGTTGACCCTTCGAATGGGCCACTTCGGCCACCCAGTCCGGTGTCGGTTCAGCTTTTGAGTCGAATGGGTGTCCTCGTCTCTTCGTCCAGCTCACGAGGCGATCGAGCACAGCTCGGCGCATCGATACGACATAGACCTTCACTTGACCTGGCGGTGGAAGAGCGAGCGTCAGTCGTGCAAATCCTGGAGCACGAATGGTGAGTCGATGAGTCTTCTGTCGGTCCGTCACTTCAGCTGGGATGCTGAATGCGCCTTCGGCGTTGGACCGAATTGAGAGCACTACCTCTTCTTTCGCGAAACCCGGCCTGCAAAGCTCGATTGTTGCGCCGGACACAACCGCTCCCTCGTGAGCGTCCACGACAACTCCGGACCAACCAGCATCGGGATCTCGGGCGGTCGAGACGATTTCGAGATGTGCGTACGGCATGGGGCTGTTGGCTGATGCGGCCTCAGGTGAAGCGGCTGGTTCACCGCGGCGACGCGACCAACCAAACCACGCGAATACCAACAGGGCGAGTGCCGACCAAGCCACTAAGGGCCACTGACTTGGCGGAGACACATGCAACGGAAGTTGAAGGGGCCCAGTCGCTTGCCACCCCGCAGCCTTGGGCTGGTACGTAATGGTGAGGGTGTTTTTGTTTGGTTTTCGTGGCGTCGCAATTACGAGCTCGGCTTGTCCGCTCGTGTCCAAAGGAACAACGCTGGTGTTCGAGTCAATCCCGCTCAATTGGACCCAACCTGGCGGCGGGAGGCCGAGACCCGAGCGCGCTTGGATTGAGACTGCTAGGCGTGTTCCGGCGACGGCGCGCAGAGGGGATTCTCTGCTTTCCAGGCGGACCGACGTGTATCGCTCAATGTTGATCCGGTCCCGCATAGGTCGGTAGCTCGCGTTGCCATCGAACGCGAAGACGAGCTGCGCCGGTCCAGGGCGGCCGAGTCGCTTTGTCGGAATGGTAAGTCGAGTCGCAGTGCCCAACCTCATCTCGACACGTTGCAGACTGTGGCTTTCCACGCCGCCGGCGTCCGAGCTCTCCAACGAAAGCTCGAGAGGTAACACGACGGACTCGGAGACTTGATCGGAGGCAAGCGAGTGCAGCTCGGCAACCATGGTCCACTCGGGTTCGTCGAGGTTGGCACCGCGTTCGATCTGCGCGACTTCCAGCTGGAGGCCTTCGCGTTCATCGTCGAGCGCAAGCTGCGAC
>JBLNFG010000928.1:0-14087 GCA_050263495.1 Myxococcales bacterium
AGCTAAGGCGGCACCAATGATTCCGGTTCCGCCTAGCGCAAAGAGGAAGAGCACCCCGGCATCGATCTCGAGCATCTGCAAGGAGAAGCTCTTTCCGGTGCAGGCCGAGTTGAGCGGTTGAAGCACCCTACTCCAATCCCCGTCCGCCCCTAGACACAGTCGGTCTCCAAACGGAATCACCGACATCACAATCAACACAGGAAAGAACGAAATAACGGGAGCTAGTGAGTGAATCAGGCGATCCGCGGCGGGTGGAACGATGTCTTCCTTGAAGATCGACTTCAGACCGTCGGCGGCCGGATGCAACAGGCCGAGCAAACGCAGCCCAACCTTAGCCTCCCGCGCGAACGAGTTTGCGGCATAGAAGGCACCCGCGACCGTTACAAACGCGAACAGGGCAGCGCCCGATCGGAGCCCGATCTCTTGCAGCAACTCACCTTGCTGAGTGCCTCGGGTCATCACGCCGACCATAAGCGTCACAAGATGAAGCACCAAACCCGCCGCAATGAAACGCCGGGGGTCGCCCAGACCGCGAACGAAGACGTCGAAGGAATTGTAGGCGCCGCGTACTCGCACGCGTCCCGCGATCCCAACCGCCGTGATCCATGTCGTTAGGATCGCCAGTTGGCTATAGAATATGGTTGCGGGTAGGTGAGGTTCCGAACCGAATTCGACCGTGGACGTATGCCACAGCGCGAGTGCTCCGAGTCCAACCGCTGGTAGAAGCACGGCAAGGGCCGCGAGCTTCCCCGGCATGAAGACGACGGCGCGGTTCGGACCGACCCGATCCTGAATCATCGAACCCTGTCGGCGGTCGGCCCAGGTTAGGACCACCGCCAACGTCATGGCGAAGATCGCGTAGAAAAGGGCCTTGCCTAAGGTGATTGCGATCTCGATGCCCATCTCTGCATTCATTGGCTGGCTTCCTTCTCAACTTGCGCCAACTGAGTCTGGATCTCGGGAACCTTCGCGGGAGCGCGCCAGCGCTGATCCGTACTCGGACCAATCTGCCTACCCCAACCAATGGCCGCACCGCCAGATCCGGGCGTAGGAAGTTGAATCGACGCGAGCTTCTCGGTTCCGATCATCAGCTCCGCTTCGCCCGCGGCGATCATGGCCCGCACGTTGGCCAGCGTCAGCTTGGCAGGACCATGGCCGAGAGCGTGCGCGAGCATTGATATTGCGTGATAACCGGGCTCGATGCCGTTGCTTGCTCGCACGGCTTTTTGGCTTACCTGGACGACGCCGGCCCGGTTCACGTAGGTGCCCTCCATCTCGGACACTTCGGTAGCAGGCAGCACCACGTCCGCTCGCTCGGTCATTGGCCCCGAATGAGCGCTCACCACGACGCGGACTACCCCCTGATGTTGCCCCAGTCGTTGCTCGGCATCGGCATCCTTCAAGCGTGCCCCTAAGATCAATAGGTGCGTGAAGCGTCCCGATTCGACGCCTTGGGCAAGCTCCGCAATGGGTAGCGGATCGGTTCCGAGCAGCATCTGAATGCCAGCTGTGTTGGGGTTCTTATCCCTGGACCGCAAGATATCGTCCGCTTCACCCGGCGGCCTTCCGCTCTCAAACACCGATTCCGCACCCAAGCGCTTGCCAAGCCAGTACATGGCTGCGTTGTCTTCGAGCGAAAACTCCGCGCCCAACACCAACGCAAGCTTTTTGCCGTCAACGCCCTTGAGCAAGGTTGCGGCCTTAGCAAGCGCGGCTTCGAGCGTGGCTGACTCTCGTCCGATGGATGGCCGTTCGATTCGGTTCTGGGTGAAGCGCTGGTACGACAACATGCCATCGTCGCACATCCAGTGCCTATTCACGGCGTCGTTTTGTCGGGGTCTGAAGCGATAAACCTTCTGATTGCGCGGATCGAAATCCGTGTACGAGTTGCAACCAGTAGCGCAACCGGTGCAGACGCTCTCGACGGATCGCAAGAACCAAACGCGGGCCTTGAAGCGGAAATCGCGCGCGGTGAGCGCACCGACGGGGCAGACGTACTCCGTCATCAAGGTGTATGGGTGGTCGAGTTTTCGCCCGGGCGCTACGGCGATTTCGTTGAGATTGCCTCGCTGGCGCAAGGTCAAGACCGGATCCTTCGCAACCTCGTCGCAGAAACGGATGCAGCGCGTGCAAGCGATGCAGCGCTCTGCGTCGTATACGATGGTGGGACCGAACACGACCGCTTTGGGCTTGTGCACTGGCTCGTCCCGCATCCGCTTCTTGGTTTGCTGATGCTCGAGCCAGTAGTCTTGGAGCGTGCACTCCCCCGCTTGGTCGCAAATTGGACAATCAACGGGGTGATTCAGCAGCAAAAACTCCTGCACCGCCGCGCGCGCTTTCAACACGAACTGGCTGGAATCTGAGCGGATTACCATCCCGTCAGAGACCGTCTGTTGACAAGCCGGCACAAGCTTCGGCTTCTTCTCTTTGACGTAGCTCTGAGTCGCTGGATCAAACCGCAGCACGTCGAGCATGAGTGCCGGACGACCTGGCGGAGGCATCAGTTCGACGAGGCACATACGGCAGTTCGCCGCCACGCTGAGCCCCGGATGCCAGCAGTAATGCGGAATATCTATGCCCGCTCTGGCGGCTGCGACGATAATTGTGTCACCGGGCTCGAACGGGATGTCTTGGTTATCAATCTTGAAAGTCTTAGTGGTCACACTCACCACCAATCATGTTGAGCGACCCGAAGCACGGGACGACATCTGCCATCATCTGTCCGGTGATGATGCGTTCTAGGCCAGCAGTCGCGTAGTAGCTGGGAGGCCGCAAGCGCACGCGGTACGGCGTGCCGCTGCCGTCGGAAACCAGATAGAAGCCCATTTCGCCGTTCGCGCCCTCGGTGTAGCCGTACACCTCGCCGGCGGGAAGCTTGATCCCTTCCATCACCAGCTTGAAGTGCTGAATAGTACCCTCGATTGTGGAGTACACCTCGTCCTTGGGCGGGTACGTTATTCTGGGATCATCCACGCTAATTGCGCCTGAATCGGCAAGTCGCTCGAGTGATTGTTCCACGATCCGAGCGCTCTGACGCATCTCTTCCAAACGGACCATGAAGCGGTCGAAACAGTCACCCTTCGAACCGACGGGGACGTCGAAATCGATCTCAGAGTATTTCAGGTACGGTGACGCGCGGCGTACGTCGTAAGGGACGCCCGAACCGCGTAGACATGGGCCGGTCCAACCCAAAGAGATCGCATCCTCAGCCGACATCACGCCGACGTTTTCAAGCCGATCCAGGAAGATGCGGTTGGTTAGGAGCAGGCGCTCGACCTCATCGAGAATCTTCGGAATGTGCGCCATGACGGCCTGGGTGTGCTCCTTGAAGCCCGGCGTCGGGGGCTTTGCCATTCCACCGATACGCGCGAAGGAATGCGTTAGGCGAGCGCCCGATTCCTCTTCGAAGATGTCCCAGATCATTTCGCGGCCCTTCATCATCCAGAGGTATGGAGTGAAGGCGCCGAGCTCCATGGCCATCGCGCCGTCGGCCGTCAGATGATCGGCAATCCGCGCCAGCTCGCCTAGGATCATGCGGTAGTACTGGCAACGCTCGGGGACGGTGACCCCCAGAAGCTTCTCGCATGCCAACGCGTAGCCCACGTTGTTCAACATCGGCGACACGTAGTTGCAGCGATCCACGTACGGGAACACCTGAGTCCACGTGCCGCGCTCGCACATTTTCTCGAATCCGCGATGCAAGTAACCGATCTGAACATCACAGCGGAGGATGGTCTCGCCCGTCAGCTCAACGACAATCCGCACCGTCCCGTGTGTGGCCGGATGCGAGGGCCCCACGTTGAGCAGCATTGGTTCGTTACTGAGCTTGAGCTCTGCACTGTCGAGATCTCTTTCGATGGGCTCCATGCCGGGTCTCAATCCCTCTCTTCGTCGGTCACCCGAGCTTGGTGGTGGGTCTGCCTGCCGAAACTCATCCCCTCATCGGGCCCGAAGGGCGGCAGCTTGCCGGTATTATCCACGTCGCGGTACGCGATAAGCGGTTGGGTTTTGTCCGCGGGGTAGTCCTTACGCAATGGATGGCCCTCGAACTCGGGGTAAAGTAGAAGGCGGCGCAGGTCAGGGTGCCCGACAAAACGAATGCCCATGAGATCGTAGCACTCTCGCTCGGACCAGTTCGCTGAACCCCAAAGCGGCGTCAGCGTTGCGACCTCTGCGTGCTCACCCTCAACATCGCCGACTCGGGTCTTGACCCGAATGCGATGGCCCAGGCGCAACGAAAGAAGGTGCGTGACTACTTCGAAACGCGGGCTTCTTTCCGGAAAGTCGACCGCAGTTAGATCGACTAGCATTTGCATGTCCGTCGATTCATCGTCGCGCAGCGCGGCGTGAACATCGAACCAGAACCGCGGATCGATAACAACCGTGTCATCTCCACGCTGCGAATGCGCCTCGATAACCGCCGCTGGGAACCTGCGGTTGAGAAAGTCAATCAGAGCTTGAGCCATATTTTTCGTTTCCGAAGGGCGCTACAATTTCACGCTTGCGAGTTGCGGCGCAACTGGACGAGCCCGAGATTGGGGTTGGTGGCTGGATCGAAGCGCGGCTTTACGATTGCCGGGCGACGATCACCGCGCTGAATCTTGTCCTGGAGCAGCATCAGCCCGTCCAGCACGGCCTCAGGTCGCGGCGGACAACCTGGAACGTAGACGTCACACGGGATAACCTTGTCGATTCCGGGTAGCGTCGCGTAGTTGTCATAGAAGCCGCCCGAGGACGCGCAGGTTCCGAACGCCAGCACCCATTTCGGATCCGCCATCTGCTCGTAGATGCGTTTGAGTACGGGAGCTTGGCGCTGCGAAATCGTGCCTACTATCCAGAGCAAATCGGCCTGACGCGGGGAGAAGCGCGGAGCTTCGGACCCAAAGCGCGAAAAATCGTAACGGGGTCCAGAAAGTCCCATGAACTCCATGCCGCAACATGCAGTTACGAAGGGATACATGAACAGCGAGTACTTTTGCGCCCAGTGCAACAACGGCTCGAACTTGGTCGTGAACGCGCCGGAGGAAGCGGGCTCGATGGTCGTCTGTGCTGAGGACGGGTTTAGTTTTCCCATTCCAGAGCTCCTTTCTTCCAGCAGTAGTAGAGGGTCACGAGTAACGCGGTAATGAAGGACGCCATCGCCATGAAGCCCGTCCAACCCAGGCTCTTGAACAGCGCCGCCCACGGGTACATGAACACGACCTCGATGTCGAAGACCACGAACAAGACCGCCGTGAGATAGAATTTGACGCTCGGGCGAACTGACTTTGCGCCCTCCGTATCATTGCCGCACTCGTACGGCATCATCTTCTCAGGTGTCGGATTCTTCTTTCCGACGTATTGCCCGAGCAGAAACATGGCAGCAGCAATCACGCCTGCTACCAGGAAAATTGCAAACATGGGGAGGTATAGGTCGAACATCGGCGCGGTTTCCGCTCGGACCGAGAATCCTGCGGGTGAGGGCAAATTGCCCACGGTTGGGCCTGATCTAGTTCCCCGAGCGGGCAGCTGTCAATCCGGCGCCGCCCTCTTTGCGCCGAATCCGTAGACCGTCAACTCTTCGGCGATCCTGTGCGCTAATTGTGCGCGAGCAAGGTTTCAAGGAACGACCCAAGCTTGCCGACGCCTCAGACCACAGAACTGCCGGCTGTTCTGGCGCGCTTGTCCTGAATCCATAGGCGAACGACGAGCGCGAACGGCACTAGCTCTCTTGCACGGGGTCAATGAAGCGCTGGTCTGCTTTGAAACGCTCGAGCCAGGGATCGAACACCGGCCCCATGTTCCGAATCGCTCGCGTAAGAGTTGCTTGAAGTTCGGGTGATTCACTGCCGGCATGGCGAGCCCGAAGGCCTGCCGCGATTGCGGGCGCCCAGAAGCCGCGCTCTGCATAAGCGTGAGCCAACAAGGGCCAAACGATTCTGGGATCAGCTCCGAGCGTCGATGCGCGCGTCAGTATCCCAAGCGATTCACCGAAACGACCCGCGTCGAACATCGAGCGCCCAAGCATCAGGTACACCTCGCACGCGATCGCGGTGTCTCCCGCGTATTGCACCGCGAGGCGCAAGATCTCATGTCCCTTCTCGACCTCGCCCAAGGCAACACACGCTTCGCCCAACAAGGCTAAGGCCTTCGCGACGCGGCCTCGAACCTCTGGCGGTAACGACTGCCCTTCCGCAGTGCGCAGAAAAATTGCCAACGGCGCAGGCCAGCTTCCCAGCAACTCAACCACCCGCAGGTGATCTTTGGATGCCGCAGCTACCTCGGCTTCGACGACTTTGGCTAGATCGATCGAACCTCTGCCGCTGCCCTGCAGTGATCGCTGAAGTTCCTCTCGCACGTGCATTCGAATACGCGTGCGGAATTCCTCGAGTTCGTAGACCTCCTCCACCCCATCCCGGCGCGCTCGCAACATGGAGCCGTAAGCGTCGCAAGTAAGGGACACGAGCGCATAACCGAAGATCGGTGCGAGCAGCAGATATCGAACACCGATGTGGCGTTGAATGCCTTCGATGTCCATGAGACGCGTCGGCGGGGGGCCCATCGGTTCCTCAGTCACGAGTGCGCTGACGAGCCGTCGACGGAACTCCCTCAGTGGCAAGCGTTGCGAGACAGACTCCCGCATTTCGGCTTCGTCGCTCGCTACCACGAACTCCACCACCGTATTGTCGGGAGCGCGCCGATCGATCGTCAGCGCCACGATGCGAGCGCCTGCAATCATGGCGAACGCGAAGAAGCGCGCACCTATCACCTCGCAGAGCGTCTGAAAGCTCCCGATCCCCTCGCCTATCCTCTCGAACCAGCCATCGGTCCGAATGGATTCGAGCGGAAAGCTGTGTGGGTTCGGCATCGACGAGAGCCAAAAGCTTGCCACACTGCTTGCGTGTTCCGATAGTCCCCTTTTCGTCCGCGGCTCTGGACGCTAGCCTTAGCCACGTTGACCAATTCGCTAAAGCTCTATTTGATCGAAAGCCCTGGGGATCCCGAGCACGCCAAAGAGATTACAGGCACAGGCAAAATCGGACCGACCCCCAGGCCACTACCCCGGGTCCGGAGTCTAGTTGTCGAGGTTGCAGGCTCGCTCGTCCTGGTCGAGCCGGGCCTCAGCACCTTCGATTGGCTAGCTCCACGGCGACGCGCCAATCGATGGTTGCCATGGTCACGGTCCCTAGCAAGGGATGCCAGAGACGTCGTTCGACAACGGCTTGAGCGCAAGGATCTCTCGCCCGATCGCGTCGAGCACATCGTGCTGACGCATACCCATCCCGAAAGCATGGGAGGTGTGAGCGACTTCCCATTGGCGCGCATCCACGCGTTGACCGACCCGCGCTTGGCCGAGAACCGCTCGCAATCTGATCCTCTACCGCAGCTCGCCCAAGGCAATCAGTATGTCGCTCCAAGTCAGGAAGTCGTACTGTGGCACGGGTTCCGTGCCCACCGCCTCGCAATTCCAAGCCTTGAAGTCTACTTGCTCGAAATGCCGGGCCATACCGCGCACCACGCGGGTGTCCTTTTATCCCAGGGTGCCAACTACGTGCTGCACCTGGGCCACGCGGTGCAATCCCTGGACGAACTGCTGAATCCCGCGCGACATTCCGCTAACTCGTCCTGGCTACAGATGTTCCGACAAGAGCGACCCTTTTCCGCATTGCTAACGTACCAGAGCATCCGAGCCCTCGTGCGGCATCCGCCGGGTCCCCTCACCATCTTGGCCAGTTCCGGAGCCACAGCGCAGTTATCACTTGGGCCAGGCCCACACCCTAGTTTGGTCGTGCTTTGATGGTTAGTTCGGCGCGCAAACGGCAGCCAGTTCTCGAAGCTGTTCCGGAAACTCGCGCTCAGCGTTCGACGAAGCGCGGCTCCATGGGCGTACCAGGATCCAACGCGAACCGCACCACGTCGAACAGCGGCGAGATCGTGGCAGCGCTGACGGACTGGTACGACCGTTCTCGCCGACGCTTGCCTTGGCGCGAATCGGCGAGTCCGTACTCCACTTGGGTGAGCGAAATCATGCTTCAACAGACCCAGGTCGCGGCAGTGGTGCCCTACTTCGAACGTTGGATGGCACGCTTCCCGACGATTACCGAGCTTGCCTCGGCCCACGTGGACGAGGTTCTCTCGCTTTGGCAAGGGCTCGGCTATTACTCGAGGGCTCGCAACCTGCACCGCGCAGCTCAACTTGTGGTCGAGAGCTCCGACGGTAAGCTCCCCTCTTCGCTAACGGCGCTGCGGGCGCTGCCCGGGATCGGTGCCTACACGGCTGGAGCCATCGCCAGCATTGCGTTTGATCTGCCCGAACCAGCCGTTGACGGAAACGTGGAGCGTGTGATCGCGCGTCTCGCGGCGTTACGAGGTGATCCGAAGACGGGCTCTGCCGCGAAGCAGATCCGTGAGCTTGCCTCGGAATGGGTCCAGATAGGCAGCCCACGTCGCTTCAACCAAGCGCTCATGGAGCTCGGCGCCTTGGTTTGCACCCCCGACAAGCCCAACTGTAGCGCTTGCCCGGTGCTTGCGTTTTGCGCCGGCCATAGGCAGGGCATCGCGGCACAATTGCCGGAATCCCGCACGCGACCCAAGCCCGAGACCCGCCACGTCAGCATCATTTTTTCGGACCGCCAGGACGCGGTTCTAATTGTTCGTCAGCCGGATTCCGCGCGCCACTGGTCGGCGCTCTTCACTCTTCCCTTCACGGAGCACAAGGCAGCCGAATCACCTCTCAGCGCCGCACGACGCCTACTCGGCACGCTCGACCCGATGGCACAATTGATCCACTCTCGCCCGATCGCGGAAATCGTCTACCCGATCACGCGCTTTCGTTTCGAGGCGCGCGTCTATCGAGCCACTCCCGTGCGTGCGACGAACATGAAGCGCATCGGAGCGAGCTACGTGTCCGTTGAGAGACTGGCCGCACTGGCGCTGCCAGCGCCGCATCGACGCCTTGTAAAGCGGCTCTTGACGTCACCTCGCCCGATGTAGACGCTCCGCAATTTGCGTGCAACTTGCACCATGTTGCAGCCGTATCGCGCGCTTCTCGGCTTGATTGCGACCAGAAGTGGAGGGCCTCCCCCTTGATTCGCGGCTCGGCGCTTGGGCTTTGCTGCTCAGTCTTTCAAGCACCAAGTGGCGCCATCAGTAGAGTCCCTGATGCGCCACTTGATTCCAAACCGTACAGGATGCCCACTCGCCGTCGAACCCCTGGTGTCCGCAGCTGGATCGATCGACTGCTTAGATCGAAGCAGGATCGATCTTGTCTCGATGGATCTCGAGCTCACGCGCCGCTTCGGCCATCTTTGCGGCGGAGAACTTTCCTTCTAGGCGTAAGGCGTCTAGGGCGCCCAAAACGACTGATTCGGCATCCACCTCAAAGTGCCGTCGCAGCGCTGTTCGCGTATCGGAAATACCGAAACCATCCGTTCCTAGCGGCACGAAACGACCTGGAACCCACCGCGCGATGTGGTCCGCGAGCAGTTTCATGTGATCGCTTGCAGCAATGAACGGCCCCTCGACGTTGGCTAGGGTCGCTTCCAGGAAGGACTTCTTCGGTTCCTCCTCGGGATGCAGTCGATTGTATCGCTCACACGCAATCGCGTCGCGCCGGAGTTCCTGGTACGACGTGATGCTCCACACGTCCGCAGAAACGCCGTAGCGCGCGAGGATCTCGGTCGCCCGAACCACCTCATTCAGGATTGAGCCGCTCCCGAATAGTTGCACATGAAGCGGCTTCCGATCTTCAGCCGGGCGGAAGCGGTACATGCCACGAAGGATGCCTTCCTTCACGCCAGCCGGCATCGGTGGCATTACATAGCTCTCGTTGTAGAGCGTGATGTAGTAAAGAATCTTCTCGTCGCGAGCGTACATGCGCTCGAGCCCATCTTCGATGATGGTGGCCAACTCGAAAGCGTAGGCCGGATCGTAGCACTTGCAGCACGGCAAAGTGCTTGCGAGCACATGGCTGTGACCGTCGTCGTGCTGCAACCCCTCACCCTGCAATGTGGTACGGCCGGCAGTTGCACCGAGTAAGAAGCCCTTGGCCATGGCGTCGCCCGATGCCCAGATTTGGTCCCCCGTGCGCTGGAAGCCAAACATCGAATAGAAGATATAGAACGGAATCATCGGCTCGCCGTGAGCCGCGTACGACGTACCGGCAGCCATGAACGACGCGATACTGCCGGCTTCGTTGATGCCTTCCTCAAGCACCTGCCCGTCCTTGCTCTCGCGATAGAAAAGCACCTTCCCCTTATCCGGTGGCTCATACAACTGGCCGACAGAGGAATAGATGCCGACCATGCTGAACAGCGCATCCATACCAAAGGTGCGCGCCTCATCTGGAATGATCGGCACGATACGGCGCCCCACTTTCGAGTCCCTTAGCAACTTCGCAAAAAGGCGTGCGAAGACCATGGTTGTCGACGCCTCGGCCTTGACGCTGCCTTCGTGAAACTCTTCGTAGATATTCGACTTTGGAAGGTCGAGGGCGATGGTAGAGGTCCGACGCTTAGGGAGCGGCCCGCCAAGCACCTTGCGGCGCTCAATCATGTAGCGGACTTCGGGGCTCTCCGCGCCAGGGTGATAGAACGGCGCGTCTTCAAGCTCCTCATCCCGAACCGGTAGCTCGAGCAAGTCGCGGAACTGTCTCAGCTCCTCGATCCCGAGTTTCTTCTTCTGATGCGTGACATTCACACCCTCGAAGCCCTCGCCTAGAGCCCAGCCTTTAACTGTGTGGGCGAGAATGACCGTCGGCTGCCCCTGATGCCCCACCGCGCGGTCGTACGCAGCATAAATTTTCCGATTACTATGACCGCCCCGCCTCAGCTTCCGGATCTGCTCATCCGAAAGGTTTGCCACCATCTCCAGCAATCGCGGATCCGTTCCAAAGAAGTGCTGGCGCGTATATCCGCCAGGGACGGTGGCGTATTTCTGCCACTGTCCATCTACGATTTCCGTCATGCGCTGAAGCAGGACCCCGTCTCGGTCGCGGCTGAGCAGATCATCCCACTCGGGTCCCCAGATTACTTTGATGACGTTCCAGCCCGCACCGCGAAATACGGTCTCTAGCTCTTGGATGATCTTGCCATTGCCGCGCACTGGTCCATCCAGGCGCTGCAGATTGCAGTTTACAACGAAGATCAGGTTGTCTAGGTGCTCCCGCCCGGCCATGCTGAGCGCGCCCAACGACTCTGGCTCGTCCGTCTCGCCGTCACCGAGGAAAGCCCAAATGTGCTGTTCCGAAGTGTCCTTGATTCCCCGATGGTGCAGATACTTGTTGAAGCGGGCCTGGTAGATGGCGCTGATCGGACCGAGCCCCATCGAGACCGTGGGATACTCCCAGAAATCAGGCATGAGACGAGGATGCGGGTACGACGACAACCCCTGGCCGCGCTCGGCGTCACGCCGGAAACGCTGCATCGCGTCTACCGCAATTCGCCCTTCCAAGTACGCCCGCGCATACATGCCAGGCGCGGCGTGCCCCTGGTAGAAGATGTGATCTCCCCCTCCGGGATGCTCCTTGCCGCGGAAGAAGTGATTGAACCCAACCTCATACAGCGTTGCGCTGGATGCATACGTCGAAAGGTGTCCGCCGATACCCGAGTACTTGCTATTCGCGCGATGGACCATCGCGACCGCATTCCACCGCACCAAACGCCGGATTCGCTTCTCCATGGCTTCATCGCCAGGGAACTGCGGCTCTTCCGCAGCCGCGATGGTGTTCACGTAGTCGGTGTTCAGCGTGCCGACCGGAGAAGCCCCTGCACGCGCAGCAGCCCTAAGCACTTTCAACAGCACGTATTTCGCGCGTTCTTGCCCCTCTTGCCCAACCATTGTCAAAAGGGATTCGACCCAATCCCTCGTTTCTTGTGGATTTGGATCCGTCGCGTCCGTCCTATACGTCGTCACCGGTGCGTGCTCCTTGTCGTGTCTAGCCCGAAGGTTCTAGGCCCGAGGTAGCCCATCAGCAAGATGTAAACACGCACATGAAACCACCGCGAGAGAGAACAGTGGGGGCGATGAAACCCAAGCGGTATATCCCGCGCGACTGTCGAGTCACGGCTCGGCCCGCGGGCCCTCGATTAACATTGTGCGCGTAAAGCAAGCTTCGCGGTTGCACTAACCCGTGGAGGCACCCCATGTTTCAAGTCGGTTATGCGGTTGATCCTGTTCGTCTTCGTCATCACGCTGTTCTTGCTGCTGATTGCGTCGGGCCACTACTACGTCTGGGTGAGGTTGGTGCGCGATGTGGCTTGGCCCCGCCCGGTGCATCGCGCCCTCACCCTGTTGATCGTCGTCCTATTCCTCTCCATCCCTGCGACGTTCGTGCTCTCTCGGACGCTGCCGCCAGCGCGGGGACAATGGCTCCTCCTGACGCTGTATGTCTGGATGGGCCTCGCACTTGGCCTTCCGCTGCTGCTCGGGGTCGCCGATCTAATTCGGACGATTGTGGTCAGAGCCATGGCCGCCTTTGGCGACGTGACCTTTGACCCAGAACGTCGCCAAACGATTCAACGCCTTCTTGCCGGTACAGTTGGTTTGTGGGCGACCGGCGCTACCACCAGCGCGGTCTATCAAGGTTTGCGACCGGTCACGGTGAAGGACGTAGAAGTCACCTTGGCTCGACTGCCTTCTGCGCTAGGCGGCTTCGTTATTGCTCAACTCACGGATATGCACATTGGGCCCACCCTTCGGAGCCAATTCGTACAAGAGATTGTCGAGCGAACCAACGCCCTAAATCCGGATCTAATCGCAATCACGGGTGACCTGGTGGACGGCAGCGTGGACCAGCTGCGCGAACTCGTTGCTCCTCTCGGCCAACTTCGAGCGAAGTACGGCGTCTTCTTCGTCACGGGTAATCACGAGTACTATTCAGGCGTCGATGAGTGGATACCAGAGCTCAAACGGCTCAATATTCGCGTATTGCGCAATGAACGAGTAACAATTGGGGAAGACCAAGCACGATTCGATCTGGTCGGTATCAACGATGAACATGCCACTCGCGCCAGCTACGGGGGTGCGCCGGATCTTGATTCCCCAATGCGTGGACGCGACCCAACTCGCGAGGTGGTGTTGCTCGCGCATCAACCCAAGTCCGTTTTCCGAGCGATGAAACACGACGTGGGACTCCAGCTCTCAGGCCATACCCACGGTGGTCAGGTGTGGCCATTCGGTTGGCTCGTACTCTTGCAGCAGCCGGTAGTCGCGGGGCTAGCCCAGTTTGGTCGAACCACGGTGTACGTGAGCTGCGGCACCGGCTACTGGGGACCTCCAATGCGCATTGGCGCACCCGCAGAGATCACGCGCGTCGTGTTGCGCGCACCGAGCTCGGACGCGGCGGCCGCCAGAGCCACGTGACCACGCGCCGCCTTGAGCGCCCAGGGGCGTGAATCGCGCCGCACCGACCAAAAAAAAAAGAAAGAAAACGCGCAGAGCTCGCGCGCTGCGGAATTGAGCCTTTCACTAGCGCAGCCAGAGCTCGATCGCACGTGCGATGCGCATTCCGTCCATTGCCGCACTCACGATTCCACCGGCATGCCCTCCGCCTTCACCCGCTGGATAGAGCCCGGCCACATCTGGGTGCTGAAGGCTGGATGATTCCCGAGGGATCCGCACAGGAGAACTCGTACGGCTCTCGACGCCGATCAGTACCGCTTCGCGACAGATGTAGCCACGCATCTCGCGCCCGAACACACCGAGCGCGCGACGCATCCGCTCGGCAATTGGCACCTTTCCCGAATCGAGGACCTCCGCAATGTCGCAAGGGGCCACCCCGGGCCGATAGCTCGTTGCCGGCAAATCACTTGACGCTCTGCGCTCGAGGAAGTCGGTGACACGCGTCCCTGGAGCGCGAAACGCGCCTCCGCCTGCTTCAAAGGCAGCCCTTTCCAAGGTGCGTTGATACTCAATGCCGGCGAGTGGACCAGAGTAACCGGCCACTTCGACATCGCTCGGTTCAACGGACACCACCAAACCCGAGTTGGCAAAGGGCGAGTCGCGACGTGAGAGGCTCATTCCGTTCACGACTACGCCGTCGGGTTCAGTCGCGGCTGGCACGACGAACCCGCCGGGGCACATGCAAAATGAAAACACCCCACGTCCTT
>JBLNFG010000929.1:0-6304 GCA_050263495.1 Myxococcales bacterium
GCGGCGACGCAATGCACTCCTCGGCCTGGCCACCGTCGCGTCGCGCCCAGTGGCGCGACGTACCGCGTCGGTCCATTCCCTGACGTTCAACGCCGTTGACGCACCAGTGGCGCGCCGTCGCGTCGCGCACAACCTCGTTAGCCCACCGTCGCGTCGCGCCCAGTGACGCGACGTACCGCGTCGATCAATTCGCCGGCCTCGAATGGCTTTCTTACCCAGGCCGCGAATTGACGTTCTGTATTGGGCGGCAGCCCCACCGCACTGCCTGTAATGAGCACGACTGGAAGGTCGTGCTTTGCCCGAAGCTGCGCGAGCCCGGCACTTACGTCGCTTGCGATAGGACTCAGATCAACCAGTGCAACGTCGAATTGCTGAGACGCACTCAACGCTCCCGCTTGCGCCAGTGTCGAAGCGCTCCGCACAATGGACCCGCGCGAGAAGAACGCCAGCTCGACCAACGAACAGATCGCCTCGTCGTCTTCGAGCAGAAGCACATTCAGGCCCGCAAGCTCGAGCGCATTGATGGGGCGCGACGAATAGGGGCGCGAGCTTTCATCGCCCCCCGGAGGCAGTTCGCTGAAACCATCCATTCCCGAGTCCGCGCGCTGCCAGCGCAGCTCGAATACGGCGTTCGGCGCGTGGCGAACGAGCCGGAGGTGTCCGCCGCAATCGCGAGCCAAGGCCGCTGAGTGCGTCAGCCCGATACCAGTCCCGCCTTGCCGCGTGGAGTTGGGTGCCTCGAGAATCGTCGCAGCGCGATCAGCTGAGATCCCTGGCCCTTCGTCGGCCACCGTAATCACGACGCTGTGGCGTGAGACTCTCGTCGTAATGAGAACGCGGCCGCGCTCGGGGGTGAACGCCAGAGAGTTCAACAATAGGTTCACCAGAATCTGCGTTGCCGCGTCAGGATTCTCGACGAGCACGGCATGGCCGTGGCTGACACCGCCTTGAACCTCTACGCGGATTGCGCGGCGCTCAGCGAATGGCTTGACGGCATTGAGCGAATTCTCGATGACCGCACTAAGCTCAGAACAGGTCGACTCGAGCTCACTGGTCCCTCCAATGGCACGGCGAGCCACGCGATGCCCGAACCGCGCATGCGAGAGGGCAACGTCAATGGCCTCGATGACCTCGTGCGGAGCTGACTTACCAAGGGCCACTTCGAGCCAGCCAACCACGACTGTCAGCGCGTTCGACACATCATGGAGC
Source organism: Myxococcales bacterium (assembly GCA_050263495.1). Classification (GTDB taxonomy): domain Bacteria; phylum Myxococcota_A; class Polyangia; order Polyangiales; family Polyangiaceae; genus FEN-1139. The sequence goes on from JBLNFG010000929.1 coordinate 1,210, forward strand.
GCGCCTGCCAAGTCTGTAGCCGCCGGAAGAGCCCTTGGCTCTCGCGCGTGACCGTGAGCATCTAGTCCTCGAGATTGTGGATCGGCAGATCGGGTCAATGCGGGATTCCGATTTCCTTGTTAAGTGACTGGCTCACCGCCAAGCATTATGGATCGGAGCGCGAATTTCCAGAGCTTGCAGCATTGTGGTGCGAAAGTTCATCGCACCCGCAGGTTCGACCAGGCCGAGCCACGCGGCAACACATTCAGCTAATTAAGCCGATCGGGCAAGAGCAGCCGGTACGCACCATTCGTGTCTGTGCGGGTTTGACCAATCTCAACGGCCGAAACTGCGGGCTCACCGGGATCGGCCAATTGGTCACTCTCATCGAACAGCACATAGAAGCGAAGCAGGGCTCCTGGCATCGGCACCCGCGGAGAGCTGGTGCTCTGGCCAGGGACGGTTACAGTGCCTGAGTAAGTCACGGGGTTCCGAACCTCAATTTCGTTAAGCCAGTAGACCTCTCCGGCTTTCGTGATCTTCGTTCCCGCACGAACCGCCCACGGGTACCCAGAGCCTTGCGCGGGCCTAACGATGATGTCGTAGAGCCCTGGATCCACCGGAACTTCGAAGGCTCCTAAGCCGTCCGCCACACCCACCTGAGCGCGGGCGCCTGTTTTGGTCGATACCGCGAGCAGCTCGTCAAGAAAGGTGGAGCGCTTGCCCAGGCTGGATGGGCTGGCGAGAACAGTAGCGTCTGCCAGCGGAACTCTCTTGCTCTGGCTTATGACCGTTCCCACGAGCCGCGGGCTTTCACTGACGCTGATCAGCTTTCCCGCCTGCTCATTCGGGGTGGGCGCGATGGCCCATGTGGTGTCTTGGGCCGCGTACTTCGAGCCGTCTACTGGGACAGTCGTGACGCGATAATTGCCAGGAACGAGCTCCAACTTGAAACGGCCTTGTTCGTCCGTCCGCGTGGTTGCCTGAAAGGATGCAATCATTCCCGTGGCCTCGTGTGCACCTGGGTCGAGCGTGGCGACGACGTCCGCAAGCAGCGGTGTCCCCCCCGCCCCGGTGTCCGCCTCCACCAACCCGCGAACCACCACGCTCGCGGCAATGCCAGTCTCCTCAGGCAGAACGACCTGATCCGTGCCAAACAAATCCAAGGCGGACCGCACGATGAAGTGCTTGGGTGCCACGATACCGGCGGGCGGAGAGAGCCGAAACAGCTCAGAACCAGCTAGTGCTTCTGCACCCACGCCCATAACGGGATTGTAGGCAAGCCGGACCTGATAGTGCAGCTTTCCGTCACTGCCCACAACGGGCCCAGTCAGAAGCCGCCGCGAGGAGATCCTTCTGCCGTCGATGGGCTCTACCATGTCGAGCATCCAGCCTTCGAGTGGACTCGCTCCACCTGCGGCCAATGCACGCACATCGACACTGATGGGCTTCGCTGCGGCGAGCCGATGCTCGAGACTAACGCTGCCGGGCTGGATCTGCTGACCCTTCACCAACACGGGAGCGAGGGCACATAGGTCTGAGCTGGACTCGGCGCCCCCCACCCCTTCAGTGGCCCCCGTCGGATCGATGTATAGATCTACAGCGCCAGGGGCTAGCGAGACGGAAACCAGGTTACCTTTCGCCCTACCAACTCCTGAGGCGTCACTTTCAGCCTCCGAGGACATCACCGAGATCCCACTGATCCGGGGGTCTTGGCCGACTCGGAGTCGGATCGGAAGGTAGCCGGTAACATCCAAGCCCGGCAGTACGCAGTCATCGCTTGGTGGACGCACGGCCACGGTCAAATCGGCGACTACGTCGAGCTCGAAGTCACGCTTGCTGCTTACGTCTGCTTCGTGTTCAAAGAAATAGCGGATATCGCCATACTCGCCAGAGTTCGCGCTAACCAGTGGCTTTACCTCTACCAAGAGGCGGCGCACGAGGCTTTCACGCGCCTTGCAATGACCCGAAACACAACGCCCCTCGCCGCAGTCTTTGTTGGTTTCGCAAACATTGCCTTCGTCCTCAGTTGAGATGCTGCCACCAGGAGAGCTGCACGAAAGTAGCATCCCAGCCAAAGCGAACAGACCGACTACGCCCGAGCCGTTCATTGCGACGCTCCAACGGACGCGCGAGGACAATTGACGGGCGACTCGACCAAGTCTTCGACGAAAGCGACCCACCAAATGAGGATCTGCAGATCGGAGTCGGTCTTCACGGGGAGCTTCGTCTTCGGATCAAAGGTCGATTCGTGCGCAACAAGCAACGCCAGCTGCTGGCAGGTTCCTGCGGGAAGAGTTGCCGACCAGCGGAGATCGAGCAGGCGTTCTTCCTCGGACGAGGCTGGCTCAGCTCTGTCGTAGGTCTGAAACGTTGGTGTGACCTTGGGGTCACCAACCTGATAGTTGAGGAAGAGGTGGGCCAACACGGCCTCGCCGTCGTCTTCCGAGCGAAGCTTCACGGTGATAGGGAACGGGAAAACCTGCGGATCGTTGGACTTGAACTTCAGAAGCTTGGTTACTGGCGGATCAGGAGCCCACAGGATTGGCGGCGTCTTTTCTCGACGGTATGGGGGAGGTTCGGGGAAAAGGCACCCAAGTAGAAGCATGGCGGCCGCAAGCGTCACCAGCCAAGTCCGTGCCAATGACGGAACTGCCGAACAACATGCGCGAGAACCATCACGCCCTGACAATGAAGTCGCGGCGGGAACAGACGACCTCATGGAACCCGTGCTCCCCCACCAGCGTAAATTGGCCGACCAGATTGCCATCGCGCGTCGGCGTAGCCGGCACTGCTTGCAAACTGGAACAGGTCGATCAAGTCGGGAGCAGCCGCACAGACTTCCAGCCAGCGGCGCTGCTGAATCAGAGTCGGATCGATCCCGATGTCAGCGGTCGCCGCGTACAAAGCCAACTCGAGATCGCCGCACACATAGAGTCCAGCCCGCCGCAACGCCTGGTTAGCGGCAAAGCGCGCCCGCTCGAACTCCAGAGGTGAACTACAGATTTCCCGCAGCCGGCGCTGGGAACGGCTCCTAACGGTTTGCCAAAGGACTTGAGCCAGGTGCAGGGAATGCTCCTCACCAGTGGTCGCTTGCGGGTGTCCTGTCGCGCCGAAGGCGAGGGTCAACGCCCGGAGCACCGTCAGCACGCGCTCCGTGGTCATGCCGAACAGCAACGAATGTTCGGGTAGCGTTGCCCACAGCGCACACCCTACTCGGTACCCGATCCAGCGCTCGTCGGTGCCGACTTCGCCCTCGAGCAACGCTCCCGCAGGGCTAAACAGTAAAATATGCGTCTCGAGTCTCTGAGCCGAACGCCGGTAGAACAGCGGCGTCTTCTGCATCCCGAATCGCCGCACCACCTCAGAGTAGACGCGTGCTATTGGAGATGCTGCTCCGGAGACCCGCAGAACCCCCGTAATCGCGTAATCACTAGGCTCCAGCAAAAATTCGTGTTCTGCCCCGTCCCAGACCAGTTCTAGGGCCTCCAACTCTGGAGTCACCAAGTCGCGAGAAAGCAGCGATCGCAACGCGTCGCCCACCAACGGAGTCTCGGATAGCTCCGGCGCTCGCGTAATGCTCTCTCCCCGCAGAACCGCTAACACCTGCTCCAAAGCCGCCGCGTAGGCGTGATGAGACTCGGCTCTCACGCCTTCTAGCACTAGCTCCGCGAGGGGGACGGACAAGGTCCAGCGCTTAAGCCAGCGCTTGCCATCCGGCAACCATGAACACAGCTGCTCTGGGTCACCCCTGACCGCGTTCCCAACCGCAATTGCCATCTCGAGCTCATCGGGCTCAACTGCCTGCACCAAATCAGACGCAACTGCCGGCTGCGCTGGCGGTGTCGACACAATCGGCGCGTCTGCGCCGGATTCTGTCAGCGGTGTCGGCGGCGCCACATCGACCGCAGCTGCGGTCAACTCCACCGCTTGCACCAAATCGAATCCGATCCCCGCCGAGTCCGCTACGGCGGCGGGTTCGATCGACGCCGACTCAGACACCGTTGCGTTCGGCAGCACGGATGCATCAGACGCCGTGCCCTCGGCTTCCAATGCTTGCTCGGATGGGCCTTTTTGTTGAAGACCCGTCGCGGTGACGGCAAGCTCTTGCTCGCCCAACTCGACACCTTCCGCCGCGCCACATAACTCTTCTCGCAATACCAACGCCTCGGGTCGAATTTCAGGATCTTGCAGCGCCGGGCCGAGCCATTCGAGGGCCAACTGTATGTCGTTTGCCGTCGCAGCGGCTCGTGCAGCAATCAGCGAAACGTCCCCAATCCGCCGTAAGCCATGCCAGTCCCCACCGAGCGCCGCGGCGAAGTAGCCGAGCGCCTGTGCCGCTTTCTCTTGTCGGACTGCTTGCTCCGCCAGCGCTAAGGCGATCAACGGCCGGGGGCCAATCCGGTTCTCGGCCTCTTCGAGTCGGAGGACTGCTTCCGCAGGACTGCCCACTGCAGTCAGCGCCTCCGCATGCAGGAATACGGCGAGTTCGCGCTGTTCCTCGTCGACACTCGCCTCAAGGCCCGCCGTCAATTCAAGCAAAAGCTTTGCTTGATCTTCGGTATGGTGCCGACGCATGCGCACCATTAGCGTTGCTAGTCGCAACCTTGCAACGGGCGAACTGCGTTGAGTGCCGACGGCAGCCCGATAATAGACCAGTGCTCCCTCGACGTCGCCGAGCTCTTCCGCGATACTGGCGGCTTCGATCAAGAGCTTTGCTCTCGCGCCGGGCGCCTTGGTGCTCACGAATGCAAACGCGGCAAGCGCAGAGCACAGCTCGCGCCGGTCTTCACTCCGACGTTCGAGTTCCATGCGGAGCTCTCCCACGATCGCCGAGGGTGCGACCAGCTCGAGCGCATGCAGCCTCTCCCGCAATCGCGACAACTGCGATGGTACCTCAAGCAGGTTCATCGCCTGCAAGTACTGTTGACCGAATGACTGCCATTCGGCATCGACCACGCGTTGGTCGATTGAGCCAGAGAATTGACCGGCGAACAACTGAGCCGCTCGCTCGAGAACTAGCAACGCTTGTTCGACGTCACCCAACTCAAGCCATGCCCCAGCAAGCACAACACTTGCCGCTCGCCCATCGCCGCGCTCGAAAACGCCAGGCAAA
>JBLNFG010000930.1:0-9014 GCA_050263495.1 Myxococcales bacterium
GGATCTCGATGCTGCGCGAGAGCGAAGCTTAACGGACGAGCACCTCGAGAAGTCATTTGATCCGACTCGGGTGGTGCAGATCGGGTTCCAGTTCTTCTCGGGATTCGACGGACAATCATTCGTCGACGAAGGTCCGACGGTCCTCGAGATCGACAGCGTGACCTCCGAGTAGCAACAGAGCGCCGAACGGTCGCCGGATCTCGGTTCGAACTATCCCAGTTCAAGATCACTCACCTTTCCGTGCGAGGGGGGTTCGTGGCCGCGCCGTACCGACCAAAAGGCCCATACGATGACATTGGGCGGCTTCGCTGGTGTTTGGCAGGAGCCGCCCAATTTCGGCCGGTTAGGGGGCGATGGGCCCAAAAGGCAAAACATTCGTGACAACGCCGCGACGGTCGCGACAATTGCCATCTGGTATGCGCATTCACCAACGCCGCGTCTTCTTCTGCTCCAACCAGCTGCCGCATCTCGCAACCTCCGCGACCCAGAGAGTGTCGCGACTGCTTGGTGGGGATATCGTGGCCGGTCTAGTTGCGGGCTTGAGTTTGACCATCACGGGAGTTGGAGAGGCCAAGTCGTTTATCGATTATCTCAAACCAGCGCCTATCGTTTGTGCACCGCTGAGCTCGGAGACGTGGGGAGCGGATGGCGTACTGCCGCGCGATATTTGCAACGGTATCGAGAGCGCCAAAGGCAAGGCCGTTCCCCCGGAGTTCTATTATTGGGACGGCACGATCCTAAAAGCCACGGACGGCAAGTACCACATGTTCATGAGCACCTGGGCGGGATCGGCCGGGTTCAATCCGGGATGGACAGGCTCTGACGCGTATCACGCTATCAGTGAGCAAGGGGTGCTCGGGCCGTACAAACGGCAAGGATACGTGTACACGGACAACGGTGCACACAAAGGGCACAACGTCTCTGCGCTCGAGCTGCCGGATGGCGGCTACGCCGTCATCGTCAGCGAGACTGTTCCCTTCAATATCTACAAAGCGAGCTCGATGGACGGTCCGTGGACGAAGTGCACCGCGGAGATCAAAACTGCGTCGGGCGTGAATGGCGGCACCGACACCCGTTGGGCATCTAACGTCAGTCTCGTCGCACGGCATGACGGCAAATTCCAAATTGTGCAGCGTCACGGGCTGATCGCACTCTCGGACACCCTGTGCGGTCCGTACGTAATGCAAAAGCCCACGTGGAAGTATCCCGCTGCCAATCGCCCGAGCATCGACAGTATCTACCCGCGTCGGACTGAGATCCCGGGGGTGAGCAATCCGACCTACGCTTGGGAGGAGGATCCGCACATTTGGCGTAGTGGAGGCCTCTATCACGTTCTTTACTCGGGATCAGGAGATCGCGTTGGTTGGCATTTGTATTCGCCCGACGGCATCAACGATTGGAAGGACGGTGGCCTCAGCTGCAACCCGAGGTTGCCCGAGAAGATATTCGGCTACGAGGGGAGTACGGTCTCGACCAAATGGTACAAAATGGAACGGCCCAGCGTGGTTCTGGAGAATGGCCGTGTTACCCATGTAACGTGGGCCGTGGCCGATGTGGACAAGGATAACCAGATCCCTGGCAATTCGAATCACGGTAGCAAGGTGATCGTCGTGCCGTTCGACGGCGAGACCTTCGAGAAAGACTACGGCGGTGGAACGAGCGCAACGGGCGGCAGCGCCGGCGCGGGAGCAACTGGAACGGGCGGCGCCAGTGGCAAAGGCGGCGCCAGTGGCAAAGGCGGCACGACGGGATCGGGTGGAAGCACACGCGTCGGCAGTTCGAGTAGCGGCGACGTGTTCGGCGGGGCTGGGAATGTGAGCGGCGGAACCTCGGCGTCTGGCAACAAAGCAGCGGGTGGCAACAGCAATGGCAACACGACGAGCGGCAACGTGGACGCGGTTTCCGGCGCTAGTGGCGTGAAGTCGTCTTCGGGCGAACGAGGTGGCAACGTCAATTCAGCTTCGGGCGAACGAGGTGGTAACGTCAACTCAGCTTCGGGCGGGGCGTCGACATCAGGCCGTTCTAGCGTACGCAGTACTGTCAGCAGCAGCTCGTCGTCGAGCGCATCCACAGCTAACGTACCCAACACCATCGATTCTGCGGGTGGCGCGGAGGGCGCGAATGGGTGCAGCTGCGAACTTGGCTCCGCTTCGCGCAATGGTGCTCGCGTTCCAGGCTTCCTAATGGGCGTCTTAGGGATCTTGATGGTAAGGCGTCGAAGGCTTTCCCGTACGCAGTGAGTCCTTGCCGTTCGCCGTGGTGTCTCTTTGCCACGGAGCCTCTCGTGCCTCGACCCAGAGCCGCTATCATACTGGCCGAGGCTTGAGTGAGGGCGCTCAAGAACGGTCGAAAAAGCCGAAAACATCGGGCACTACGAGCCCTACCATGCCGCCATGGTCTGCGTTCACTTCCTTATACTCGATGTTGAACCCTTCGCCTTTGAGCCAGTCTCGTAGAGCCCTGCTCCCGTCCAATGATGGAGCCTGTGTGCCTTCGGTTACAAACAGATCGATGTTGCGCAGGGCTTCCCATGGGTAGCCGGTTTCCTGGACAAATGGTCCGGACATGGGAGCCAAGCCCTTCCAGTAACTAGAATACTTGCCGCCGATGTACCAGGTGCCTCCGCTTCCCATGGAATGTCCGAAGAGGAACATCGATGACCGATTCACTGGATACTCGGCGAGCGTCAGCTCGAGGACGTTGATCACATCCTGTTCGCTGAGCTCATTCGTTTGTTCGCTCGCAGCCGTTACTTGGGCCATGAGTTTTGTCGCCTCATCCGGTTTGCCGAATGGCGAGGAAAGCCTCAAGAAGCTGCCATACGCGCCTTTGTCTCCCAAGGGTGCAACCAACAGAAACCCATACTTCTCTGCCTGAACTAGGATCTGCTTATTGTTCTGGTCTACGTAGGTGTTCTCGTCGCTTCCCGATCCGTGCAGGAACATCGCCAAGCGCAACTCGGAATGACCGTCCCAGGTTGTCGGAACATAGAGTCGGTACGGCGCGTCCGTGCCGGCCTCGGCATAGTGATAGGTTCTGTGCTGGTCTCCCTTGGCTCGCCACTGCGCGGAGCCGGGATTACTCTGTGATTTGGCGAGCTCTTGCGCGGCCGTTACGACAGCGTCGGGGTTGAGCAGCGTTCCGAAGGAAATCATCCGCTGTTGATCGGTGCGGGGTACTGTGGTCGTCCCTGTCCTTCCCCCGGTTGGTCCCGTGCCGCCTGTGGCGCGAGTGGACGTTCCACCTGTGCCCGTCTGCCAAATGGTTTCAGCTTGTCCACTCCCGCCTGCACTGCGAAGGGACTGCCCGCCGCTGGCAATCGGCACGTCGGTAGTCGTCGCGCCTCCGATGGGTGCTTTGCCGCCAACTGCGCCGGTAGAGTGCGCGCCGGTGTCATTGCCTGACCTCGGAGTTGCTGTGTCGCCTGTGCCGCCGCTCGAAGAGGTACCGCCTTCACCGATGGTCCCGCTCGACGTTACTTGGCTTTTACGTACGCTCCCACCGGCTGCGATTGAGGCTTTCCCGCTCGTGGCTCCCGCGGCCCGTCCACCTGTCCCGCTCGGACCTTGGCTTTTGCCGCCGCCAGTCGACTCGTCAACTGGGCTAGTATGTTCGTCCGCTGCCCTGGAATTGGACGTGCCGCAGCCACCGATGGCGATGCTCAACGCTCCGATGGCCACTTCAGCTCGTAGGGCACGCACTGTGCTTCGCATTACCGTAATTCTTCGCTCTGACAACAAGACCATGCTGCCTTGCAGAGCCTTCGGACCCGCAAACTGGTTCACAAAAAAGCGATTGCCAGGAGGGGACGACAGAACGATTTGCCGGCTACTGGATTTGTTCCAGAAGAGAGGACATGGCGGCGCGCACTCACTCGGGAGAGTGACAGCACGCTTCGATGTTGTGCCCGTCGGGATCGAGCACGAACGCGCCGTAGTAGTTGGGATGATAGTGAGGGCGAAGTCCCGGTGGGCCGTTGTCTGTGCCACCTGCCGCCATGGCCGCCGCGTAGAAAGCATCCACCTCCGCACGCTTCCGCGCGCAGAATGCCACATGCACGTGCGGTTGCTGCGGCTTTCCCTGGCTGACCCAGAAATCTGCGTGAGGCGGCACTCCCATGCCGAAAACGACCGCGCCACCCGTGTGTTCCGTCGGCAGGTCGATGAGCACCGCGTAACCGAGCGGTGCCAACGCTGCTTCGTAGAATTTTCGGCTTTTTGCTGGGTCACTCACATTGAGGCCGGTGTGATCGATCATTTGACTTCCCCTCTGACACGGAGCTGCTCCATGTGTTGAAAGATGCCCATTGTCTAACACAGAAGCGGCAATGCCAATCGGACAAACGAGCGGGGTGCCTGCTCCCCAGGGTGCCTCACCCTGCCGCAGTTCCGCGCGGCCGCGCGAGTTGGACTTGTCACGTTTCTCGCGAATTGGACTTGTCACATGACCACTGCGGTCTGACGTTCGGCGCGGCCGAGCATGACCAGCTTCGCTGGTCACCGTGGCCCTGCGCGTGGCTTCGGTTTCACTGCGTCTATTGCGCTTCCTCGCTACGTTCAGGACCGTGGCCACCTGTGGCGCGCCCGAGAACGGCACAGCTTGCTCGGGCCATGCTCCTGTCCGAAGCACGCGATCTCGTGCATTCATTCCGAGACGAACCTCGAGATGAATCAGCCGAGCAGCCAGCGTTGAATCTCACGGCCCCGATCTTCCGCACAAAACGACAAGTTCCGAATGCTACGGTGCCTGACGAGGCATTCGCGTGGCGGCAACGTCGAGCGAAGCTGGGATAGATGGGACAATGCCCGCGAGCAGTACGCCGGCTGAAATCCCCTGAAGTTGAGTGATTTCGAGTTGACTGACGCTGGAGTGAAGCACATGCGGTTCGCCACGATATTCACGACACTGGCCGTGTTGGCCTGTTCCTCTGAAGCTCCGAACCCAGCAGCGGGCACGGTACGCGATGGCGTTGGCGGCGCTGATTCGCGTGGCGGTAGTTCCGCTTCCGGGGCAGACCGATCGCGTCCACAGGGAGGATCGGGATGGTCTAGTGTGACGAGTTCGACTCGTCGCAGTTCTCAGGTGGGTGGCGTGCCTGGCGCCGGAGGAACACGTGACATCGACGGAAGCACTGTTGGTGGGGCGCCATCTTCCTCAGGCAGCAGCACGCTTCCTCGCGTGACGTCTGAAGGCGGGAGCGGAGTGAATGGCGGTAGCACCGCGAGCGGCGGTAAGCTGATGCAGTCTGGTGGGGCGTCGTTTACGGTGCGGGCAGGAGGGGCGCCGTCGAACGGCGGTGGCAATGCGAGCGGAGGCAAGCAGCCTGGAGGAGCGTCGTCCGCTGGAGTCCTCACTACGACGAGTGGAACGAAAGGAACTGGCACGTCTACCTTGCCGCTCATCACTGCTGTGGATGCAGCAGCCGCGATGGGCAGGGGGGTCAACATTGGTCAGACATTCGAATCAACGCAGAACGAACGCACCCTAGCGGCAGTGTCTGCGAAGATCGACGCGTACTACGCGAAGGGCTTCCGGAACGTACGCATTCCGATCACCTGGACCGAACAGATTGGAGGCGATCTCCTCGTTGGTAGCGCAACGGTGGGCGACGTTAACCGAGCCCATGCGCGTCTCGGAGTCATCAAGCAAGTCGTGGACTACGCGCTTTCGAAATCTGGTCTGTACGTCGTGATCAATGCCCACCACGAAACGGGTCTCAAGACCAACAACCGCGCAGTGGTGCTGGAGCGCTTGTGGGGCGACATTGCCGATATTTTCGCAACCAAGGAGCATCGGCTCTTGTTCGAGATCCTCAACGAGCCGCACCGATCGGACGGATCGAACTCCGCGTTGCCAGCGGCGGATCTACGCAAAATGGTGCAGATGGCTTACGCCAAGATCCGAGCCGTAGACGCCGCGAGGATCGTGATCATCGGCGGAAACCAATGGTTTGCCGCAAACGAAATGGCCACCGTGTGGACGGACTTGTCCGGGGTAGGCAACGGCCAGGATCCCTATCTTATGGCCACGTTTCACCACTATGACCCTTGGTCATTCTGCGGTGACAATCAGGGGACCTACGATGACCCTTGGACCGACGCCAATCTATCCACGCCCATGGAGACGATGTTGGCGTGGGCAAAATCCGTGGGGCATGGCATGCCCGTGTATATCGGTGAATGGGGCGTGGGTTGGGGAAGTCGCTACAAGACCATGGATTGCAATAATGTTCGGTCCTGGTACGAGAAGATGGGCGCCACCGCTACGGCGAACAAGATCCCCACGTCGCTGTGGGACGATAACGGATGGTTCAAGGTATGGGATCTTGGCTCCAAGACTTGGGATAACAACCTGGTCGACTGCTTGCTTGGCAACTGCAGCTGGAGCGGCACAGAACGCTTCAACGCAGGCTGCAAGTAACTGCCCTGGCAATTGCGTGGCGAGACCGCCTTTAGCGTTGGCAGGGAGCGTAGACTCACGCGTCGCGTTACCAGCGCCAATACCCGTATGGCGGCACAACGTCTCTTGCGCCGGGATCATTACGCTGTCCTCCCATCCGCGCGCAGTAGTCTGACTACGAGCACGGGTTTGGGAGGAGCAAGGCGACGCCAGAGGGGAGCCGGTGGTGGGCAGCAACACTTGCTTGCCCTTGCACACCTTGCGACGCCGCCCTTCAACGGAAGCAGACTCAGGATTCAATTAGTGTTATGACGCGACAGCAACGGCTCAATCCTCCGAATTCAAGCTGAGGTCTGCCTCGGCTGGCCGCCACCTAGCACTCGATGAGCCATTTGGGCGCGCGCGCAAGACTGCGCAGCGTAGGACCAGTAGATCGAGCGATGGATAACACAGTGCACAGAACCACCGCGAAGGTGGGAGGCGCTCCGCAAAGCGAGAGTCGGTTGGGCTCTGCCATCCGACATGCGTCAGGTTCTTGTTCTAGCAACAGCGTTGGCGGCCCCTTCATACCCTGCTCAGAGCAGGAGGCGGAGCGACCCCGATGCATTCTGCATCAGAGGTCGAACGGAATGCGCCAAAACTCGCAGGGTGATTTGCTAGAGAGCCAAGCCTTCGAGGAATTTTTTCTTCGCGGCGAAGACACTCCTGACCGCACCGGCCCGCTCGCGCCAAACGACTCGGATTGGCTGGAGCATGAGTCTGATTGGGGAGTGGCGCGCACGCCAATCCAGCATGCACGGCGATTGCAGTGCATCAAGATCGTGAGTGTGATCGTGGCGACACTCGGGATCGGAGCAGCTGTCGCGATCGTGTTCTCTCTCACTACAAAGTCGGAACCGACAACGTTGTTTCAGTCAGGGCCGAGCGCAGGGACTGAGTAGCGTCGCTTGACGAAGAGTTCATCCGCGCAACTCCGTGCACCCGGAGCTCGTCAATGCTGATGCGCAGTGTTGCCAACCGGACACCTGACACCTGATAGCCAAGTGTCCTGTTTGGTTCCGGCTTCGCCGGCTTAGGTATCTGACAGGAAAGAAGTACCTAGAGACTAAATCAGCCAACCAATACGAAGATTGACTGTTGGGATTGGTGTGCGGCCGATGGCTTCGAGCGTGGTTCGCACTTGCTCATCGCTTGGCTTCAGCAAACGCGCGTCAACTTCCTGCACTAGCGGCAACGGCATGTTCGCAGGAAGCGGCAGTTGACTGTCGTAACGGATTCTGCTCGGGGCTATGGGGATCTGAGCGCCCAGATCGACTCCAATGCTGAACCCTATCTGAGTCGTGTAGAAATAACCAATCTGTGGCGTAAGCACCATCGTGCGTACGGATCCGTGGCTCGAGTACGTCAGGGTTGCTGGAACCGAAATTCCTGGCGGTACCTGGCTGGCGTAAGGGGTCGTATCGAATCGATCCATGAATGACCCCTTGGCCGTGGCATAGCCGACACCAACTCCGACGAACAGACCACCGCCAAAGGGGAAAACGCGACCAAATATATCGTACTCACGATAGGCGAGCGTCGCCTCGCCGTAATAAGAAAGTCGAATCTCGGGGATCATCCCAACATTGATCCCCGCACCAAAGTACGGCGTGATCTTGAGCAACGCTCCAAAGTTGAGGATTGCAGGAAGCCCAGTTCCAATCATCGGCCCCAGCCGAAGTGGCCCAAGTGGGCCATCCGATCCATTCTCCGTGTTTTCATATTCCTTAACGTCGACGAGCCTCGGGTTGCGTTTATCGTCGTCCCTGGGTTTTGTGGCACCAGGAGCTACGTCGGAGGATGGCGAAGACGTGTCCGTGCTGGTTGCCGGCGTTGTGCCTGCATCTGACGGCGCTTGCGCGCCAGCACCCGCGGGGAACGCTAACCAAACCAACACGACGGTGAGTGAGGTGACTCGCACGCCGACGTTTCCACGCCCCTTGGAGTGAAGAGTGCAAATGTAATGGTCAACGCGAGAACGAACTAGCCCGTTCTCACGAGGCGTAAAGCTTTGACGAAGGTTGCCCGTATGCATCTCTCACCCTTGCCGTCCTTTTCCGCGTCTCGCGATCAAACGTTCCTTACGCAGACCATGAATGTATTGGGCAAATTCCGGCGAATGCAATTGCCAAGACCCTGAAATGAGGGAGCTTCCTTGACCTTGTACCACAGACCCCACGAAGCTTTCGCGGCAATTGCAATTGATAGGGCACTCCAGCCGAATCGCGAACAGTTCGAATTCTCAAGTCAGCACGGAAGCATCCCGCGGGGGCGCGCGGGCGCCGATGGCGTGGCGCGAATGCTTCGCGGTTCTGCAGGATTGACACACGGCTCTCGCCAAGGCGTCGAGACTCTCGTCACAGTAGCACGCGTCGGTCCAGGTTACGGATGCTTCGCGGTTCTGCAGGATTGACACATGGCTCTCGCCAAGGCGTCGAGACTCTCGTCACGGCGGCATGCGGATGCGCTTAGGGTAGGGTGGAATTCGGCTAACGCGCACAAGCGTCGAGAATTCCGTCGCAAACGCGTGGAAGCGGCAAGATCTCCACCGCGGCACCGAGAGCGATCGCCTCTTT
>JBLNFG010000931.1:0-2789 GCA_050263495.1 Myxococcales bacterium
AGGACTCGTCGCAATACGGGGTTGACCCCTTGCAGGCGCCATTGCACGGCAACTGCGCCGTGGTCCCGGCTGCACCAGCGACGACACTCGAACCGGCGGACGAGACAAGGCCTGCAAAGCCGCCGTCGTTTGTCGCGGTCCCGCCTATCGCTATTCCCGCAGTGCCACCTTTGTTGGCGCCACTTTTACCGCCAGCCCCTCCCGCTTCGCACGTGGATAACTGTTCGCAATTGTCGGTCGTGTTTGCACAGCTGACAGCCAATGCGGCGACAGCAACGAGGCCAATCGAAAATGTCAGTACTCTGGTTCCGGTCATCATCTTGAAACCCCTCTTCGAATCAGAAGTTGCCTGACACGCCAAGCCAACTACCAGCACCAGCGGTCGAGCCTACGAGATGCAAATTCGAGCCGTTTCCTGCCCCCGATCTTCTCGGCCAGAACCAGTAAATCGCCGTCGCAACCAGTGCCGTGCCACCAACGGCGAAACCTATCGTCGAGATGTTGCGGAACTTGTCGTGATCCTGGCGCGCACCCAAGAGACTGTCGCAATCCGCCTTGCTCACAGTACCGCTCGAGCTGCAGCCGCCCACGCCGAATTCATCATTGAGTGATTGGGCCTTGTCACCACTGGAACCCGCCTTCCCATTGAATACCAATCCCGACACCAGCCCTCCCACCGCAACGACCCCACCCGTCACCAGCAGCAATGGATTCGGGCCACGCGGGGGGATCTCCGGAAATGGGACTGGATCCGGAGGAGGCGAATGCGTTGAAACTAGCGGCTCGCGCGCCGCGGGCGCTGCTTGCGTCATGGGTACGCTCGCCTTGCTTTCCTCTATCAGATCGACGGTCAGCGATACGGTGCTGCCTTTGCGAGCCTCAATCTCTCGGGTGATGGTTACATAGCCGCTCTTGGCGACTGCGATCTTCCGCGTCCCTACGTCCAAGTAGACGGGCCCATCGAGGGGCGTCTTGCCAACGACTTGGCCATCGACGCTGACCTCTGCACCTTCGATCTTCGCGGAGAGCGTTACGGCGCCAACCTCGTTGGCAGCCTCCGTCAGCATCTCTTCGATGCTCTTGCGGATGCTTGAATTGTGTCCGTCCCACTTTAGCGACTCGGCCATATGCGTGGCGCAGGCACGATACTCCCGTAGCTCGCACTCGGCTTGTGCCAAAAGGGTCGTCATGATTGGCGTGCGTTCGTCCACGGCCAGTAAGATCGCTTTGCATTCTTGAAATCGATCGGCTTCGTAGGCAGACTTGGCCTGCTTGTAGATTTTGGATCGATCTTGAGCAGGTTCTGCCGCGATCCCATTCTGAGCGACAGCAGTCGCGGCTAATAGCGCCATCACCCTGAGGGCGCTACGTATCATGGAGGATTCTGAGCTCTGAAGGATGGTGGTCATGGGAAGCGCGTCTTACTTAGGGCTGTCGTTGTAGAGGACACGGCGTTTACGCTCGATGGCTCGAGACTCGCTATCTTGCGAGACGGGTTGTCTCCGTCCGACTTTAGCCTTGGGCGGAGATGCCACCGCGTCGCCTCGCGGAGCAGTAGGGACCGCTGGCGTCACTTCCTGAGATGACGCCTCGTCACCTCGCGGAGCAGTAGGAACCGCTGATGACACTTCCTGAGACGACGCCGTGACATTCGAATGAACGGGTGCCCGTTCACTTGGCAATGAGGTTGCCGCCATAGCGGCTTCCGAAGCGGCTGCGGCAGTCGCTCCCGCGTCGATATCCCCTCGATTCATCGACTTGCCGAACCAGGCAAACCCCACTGCCACGAGCGATACTGCAAACACGACCATCACGATTGCAACACGAAGAGGAACGACCCGTTGTTGCGGATCGAGCGCCGATGGCTCGAGTGCTGATGGCTGGATCGCCATGGGGCTGGTCGTTTCGGTTTGCTTGTGGGATTCGGTCGCGAGCTGTTCACGGGGACGCGCTGCGTTCGTGGACGGCGAAGATCCGAGCCCGCCGCGCGTCTTCGTGGCTGAGCCCTGAAGCCCGGCAGGCCTTCGGAGCTCCTGGAGCGGTAGCGCTTCCAATGCGTCTGAAGGCGGCAACGTATCCTTGAACCGATCCGCAGGCATCGAGGGCAATTCGACGCAGGCGATCTCAGCCCGGAATCCTGGCGGTACGGTGTATGCCCCGAACTTGCGCAGATCGACGACTTTTTTCGCCGAGCACAGCTCAGGATCGGCAACCGTGGGCTGTCCTGATTCGACTGAGGGTGACTCGGGTTTCGTCATGATCCTATGCTTGTCAATTGGGGAAATCGTTTTTCGCCTTCGCAGAGGTGGGGACGTTGCGCGAGCTCGAAAGCTCGTTCTCCAGTGCTTTGAATTTCTCGTCCAGCCGATCTCGCTTCCTTGCCTTCAATGCCGGTCGAGGAACAACGGCTGCCCTTGCAGCTGGCACGCTCGTAGCTTGAGGCGCGGGAGGCGGCTCGATGGTTACGGATCCCGGCGAGCGTGGAGCTGAATCGATCGGCATGGGCGGGTTAGTCTCGACGGGGGTAGAGGCCTCGACCGCGACCGCAACCGATTCGCTCGGTGCTCCGTGGGCCGCCCTTTTCGCTTTTACGGAGTACATTCCGATGGTCGCTGCGCCAAAGGCGGCAGCACCCAGGCAGCCACCGATCAGCATCGCCTGGAACCATCCGAGGCGCTTCACCGGCGGTTTGCGAATGGACTCGGGCAAAACGCTCCGTGGAGCAACGCGCCGGGACATGGCCGGTGGCGTTCCCTGCGGAGGTGAAGACGCGTGCGCCATTGGCGCCG
>JBLNFG010000932.1:0-4366 GCA_050263495.1 Myxococcales bacterium
CACCGATCAACTCACCGGTACCAAACTCCGCTCCCCCCGAAGTCGCTTTCAGGCCGCCATAGTTGTAACCCCACATGTTCTGACCAATGCCGGTCTCGAGCGCCCACTGAGCAAGAAGCAGGGCCAGCGTGTTCGCCCGCGGAGGCTCGTTCATGGTGCTGCGGTACGCAAGCTCCAGATGCACCCGTGCTTCGTTCGCGGACATGGGAGTGCGCCCCCGATTTGGCTCGTTCGGCACCGCCTGACTCACGGACGCTGCTTCCGTTGGGCTACCGGCCACCGCGGAGCGTTGCGCAGTTACCGCGTCGATGGGTGAATCCGCGTAGCTAGTGGGAGTGTTTCTCGGCTCCAACAGGGCCAACCCTACAATCATCTCGAGCACGATGAGCGGCAGCTCCAATCAGTCTCTCCGATCCAAGTTCGCGATGTTTTCGGGATCGCAAGGGGTCGCAGTGTTGGTGTGCGTCCCTTGCCTTTGGATGTAAAGAGGCGGGGCCACAGCCACCGTGGGCAACACTCTCCGTCTTCAGATGGCAGAAAGGCTCGATGCCGAAAGGTGGGCAGTTCGCGGAAAGGCTCGCGAACCGCGGGCGACTCGTGGAAAGGCTCGATGCCGAACCGTCTCCGTTTACATTGCGGCGCAGGGGAACGTCCGCACGCGCGACGTTCGGGGGCACGCGCCCGTCTTCCTTGCCTGCTCACTTCCGCGTTGTGTCGAGGCGGACACCTTTTGCGGCAATCACCGGGCTACGCTGCCGAAGGCGTCGCTCGATTTCGCTTTTCAGCACCGCAGCATTGTTGTGAACCGCATCGCGTGCGGAGTAGACCAGCGTGACCCTCGAGCCTGAGGCGCGCTCTACGAGCGCACGCAGTGATTCCTTTGCGGGGCTCGTCTTCAGTTCCGCGACGTAGCGCCGCTTGAATTCGGTCCAGCGCAAGGGATCGTGACCGAACCACTTGCGAAGTTCGTCACTGGGTGCGACTTCCTTCATCCACTCGTTCAAGGGCAGCGCCTGCTTACCAACCCCGCGCGGCCAGAGACGGTCCACGAGAACACGGTGCCCGTCCGCTTTCGATGCCGGATCATAAGCCCGTTTGGTGGAGACCATACGTATTGCTTGGGTGATGGCCGGGGAGACGTCAATCCAAGGCATCCCGGGCGTGCGTCATCCACGAGCACGGCTGGCGCGGGCGACAAAGGCTCACGCCTTCCTAATGACGTCGCGCTCTCAGCACGTCAACCGAGCTGCGCGATGGCCTTCTGTGCCACGAGACGACCTATTTCGAGGGACGCCGTGGCGGCTGGTGAGGGTGCGTTCAGCACACAGACGACCCCACGACGTTCTTGAATCAAGAAGTCACCGTACAATACTCCATCAGGCGTCACCGCCTGGGCGCGAATGCCACTGGGGCCAGGCTCGAGGTCGCTGACCTCGACGTCAGGCACAAGCTTCTGCAGCGCAGTGACGAAAGCCCGTTTGGAAAGGCTACGGTGGACCTCACCTAGCCCGTACCGAAGGTGCTGCTTCGCGAGCCTGAGAAAACCTGGGAATCGGATCGTATCCGCCAGATCGCTCAGATCGAGATTCGCACCGGAATAGGCTTCACGCCCAACCGCCAGCACGGCATTCGGTCCGCAATCGATGGACCCGTCGAAGCGCCGCGTGAAATGGACACCAAGAAACGGAAAGCGCGAATCAGGGACAGGGTAGATCAGGTTGTTTACGAGCTTGCGCCCGCGCTTGCGCAGCAGATAGTACTCGCCGCGGAACGGGACGATCTGCACGCCGGGTTCCACGCCCAGCATCCGTGCAATGCGATCTGCTTGCAGCCCGGCGCACGCGACCACGACGCGTGCTTCGATTGGTCCCCGATCCGTCTCTACCAACATTTCTTTCCCAAGCACGCGCGCGGAGGTCACCTGCGTGTGACAGCGCACCTGCCCACCATAGGCCGCAATGCGACGCACTAATGCATGGCAAGCCCCCACGAAGTCGATGATGCCGGTTTCGGGAACCCAAAGGGCACGCACGCCCTCAGCGTGGGGTTCGAGTTCGCGCAGACGCTCTGGACCTATTAGCTCGACCTGAATCTGATTGGCTTGTGCTCGCTCGTGGATACTCAATAGCGCCGGGAGCTCCGCATCTGAGGTGGCGACCACGACCTTTCCGCACCGCTCGAAGGTGACGCCCTCTTGCTCGCACAGCGCTTCCATCGCCTGTTTGCCGCGACGGCAGGTTTCCGCCTTGATCGACCGAGGATCGTAATAGATGCCCGAATGAAGCACGCCCGAGTTCCGACCGGTCTGATGGCGCGCTACCTCCGCCTCCTTCTCGACGACTAGAACGCGCGGGACTCCAAGCCGAGTTAGCTGCCAGGCCGTCGCGAGGCCCACGGCACCTCCACCAATTACGAGCGCGTCGGTACGTTCCACGCGCTCAGACATAGCTGATACTTCGGCAATGTCACATCGTCGAGGCGGGCGGGCAGCGTTTGGAACCCGGGGACGACAACTCGAGCTGGTAATCGCCAACGGGAATGCCCGCGGGGACTGTCACTTTGGTCGAGAATCGTCCATCGGGATCCGTGGCTGTAGAACCGATCGGGATGCGACGAGCTGCTCTCACTAGCGTGAGATCGACTCGCACGTTGCCGCATTCGCCGTCGGTGGTTTCGATCTGCCCCGAAACGCCGAGCAAGTGTCCTCGTTGCACGTCGGAAGACGCACCCAGCGACGCCACGATGCGTGCTCGTCCCTTTGCAACGCTATCCGGCGTTGGTAAGGTTGCATCGAGTGAAGTGGTCGACACGCTCGCGTCCGGTGCCGCGCCCGGGGTCGGACTAGGTTGCTGCGCAGAGCCCGGATCCGGGGTTTGAGTCGCGCTCGGACTCGGAGTGGGCGTGGAGGGCGCCAGCGAGCGCTGCGCAGGCCGCGATTTGGGCCACGCGTAAGCCTCCGAGGGCGGCTGATGCGGGGGGCCTTGCGGTGGTTCGCCGCGATACTGGATGTCTGGCGAGGCACCCCCGAGATCAATCCGGTGCCAATACTGCCCGCCGAACACCTCGACCCACGCGTGCGCTTCGTTGTGAACAAAGCGCGCAGGGATCCTGAGCCCCATGGCCGTAACCACGAATGCATAGGCACGGTGACGACAGACACCTTTGCGCGACAGCACCAGTTCGCGATAGAGGGCCTCACCTTCGGTGGCCTTCAGTCGCTCTTTGGACTCCGTGAAGCTCCTAAAGTAATTGACGAGCTGCGCCAGCGCGTCTGCGGGGGCAAGCACTGCGGACACCCCTAGTCGTTCGAGCATCTTCGACGCAGCTCGTTGCACATTCGCGGGGACGGGAGGCATGTGCGGGTTGAGTGTCGAATAGGACGTCGCCTCGATTCGCCCGTTGAACACGGCGCGCGGAACACCGACGTGCATGACGAGCCGCGCGCGCCCCCGTCCGTCAGGGGCACGCAAGAACCAGTTCTCGGCGCCGTCCACGTAGAACCCAAAGGGACGTTCAGGTTCCAGGTGCGCCGAGAACACGGTCATGTGCGGACCGACACTCGGGATCCGGATCTTCTGCTCGGAATCCAACTCCAGAACAACGTCCCCAAAGAACTCGTCACTTCCGCCCGGTGTTCCCCCAACGGTTACCGGCTTCGCTTGAGGATTGGCGACGACCAGTTCGAAGTCAGAGTTGACCGCATCGAAGACGTGGGTGCGTTTGAATGGGGCAATGCTCGGCCTGAACGGCTCGTGATAGGAAAGAGGTCCAGGATCGGTGGTCTCCGGATCGATCCGGAAGTTCGGGGACGTGTCTGACAGCCTCTCACCGTAGGTTGGCTCTTTGCGATCAATGGCCCGTTTCGGCTCTGGAATAGGGACCGGCCCTGTTTCGGCGTTGATCGCCGCTGGAAGGCCCGCAGAAGTTACAACCACGCCAGCAGCTAGATCTTCTTTTGCATCCGGCTCGAAATGCTCGTGAAGCACTGGAACGAACTCACCAAACGCCCACCCAGCAGCCAAAGCACCGCAAAGGGCGGTGGCGGCGAAGAGCCGCAAGGTAAGGCGTCGACTGCGCATGGCGTTCCGAACCGTAGCATAGGGGCTCGGGCTCGACGGTTTCCGTAGCGGTGGCATGAACCAGGGGCACCCGAGGCAAAGAGCGCGGCTCAATGATTTCTCGTCCCATCGGGAACCAAAACGAGCATAAGGTGTCACTGGTGCGAATGTCTGACGAGCTGCCGGGCGCTAGTGCCGCCCGCCAAAAGTCTGGCCGCCTTTTGGCGCCGCTGCGCGGGGCGGCTACGCCGCCGCGGCCCTCCTCGTTTTCTCGGGGTTTCACCCCGAACCCCGCGCCCGCTCCGCGG
>JBLNFG010000933.1:0-2621 GCA_050263495.1 Myxococcales bacterium
GAAAACCTCAAAGGCAAGGCAAACTTCCACAAGATCCTAATTTTGGAGGCGGACGGAGCCGGCACGGGCGACGGTGGCCGAGCCAAGATCGAACTCCATCCCCTTACCGAAGCACAGCAGAAGGACGCGCTGTTCGCGCAGTACGATGAGCGCAACATCGACAAGGTGGGCAGCTCTTTTCGACTGCCAAGGATCCTGAGAGGCGAGACCAAGGAGCTAAACCGCGCTACCGCCGACGCAGCACTGCGTTTCGCTGAAGACCAAGTCTTCCAACCCGAACGCGACGAGTTCGACTTCCTGATGAATCGGCGCATCCTCTCCGATCTTGGGATCCGATTTTGGCACTTTCGGACGCAGACGGCATCGCCCCGTGATCCAGAGCGGCTCGCGGAAATGGTCGAGCGGCTCGTTCGAGTGGGCGTCCTCACGCCGGAGGAGGCCCGAGCTCTTGCGGGCGACGTCTTCAATCGCGAGTTCCGTAAGCTCGGTGACGATTGGACGAAGAGGCCCATCACACTCACGTTGGCGGGCCTTCAGAACGCTCAGATTGGCCTCGAGAGTGGAAAACCGGCGGCCCCTGTCGAGGCGCGTCTGTCCCTGTTGAAGGACGCCCGATTTCTTCTGTCGCTTCGCGAAGAACTCGCTGCCGAGGAGCAACGACTCGCAGAGCGCCGCATGTCACTTGCGCGACAATACTCGACCCCCTCTGAGACGATCCGAGTCCCACAGGACGAATTTCGGGAGTGGTTCGAAGGGCAGGAAGTATGAGGCTTATCGCCACAGCAAAGCGCCCGTGCAATCTGGAACGCTGCGAAGGGCGGCGCGTTCCCCAAGACACTAGACTTCCGATCATCGGGTATCATCTCTGCTGCCCGCGGTGCGGATTCGTCTCGATCGCCTTTCAGAACCACGAAGGGTTGGTCGTCTCCGAAGGTGCAACACCAGAGTTCGTGACCTTTTCGAAGCCACTGCGTTGCGTCTATTGCGCGGTGCTCATCGCAGTCAACGACGGGACCATTCGCCTCGAGGAGGACGAGCATGTGCGACATCTGCGCTTCCGATGAGATATTGCTAGCGGTGCATGAAGCCAGGGAATTCCTCGACTCCTTGCTCGATGATTACTTGCTGACCCCCGTCGAGAAGGGCTTGGACCTCGGCACGAGAAGGGGGTTCGACCGAGCCGTGGCGATGTTCGCTGCCGAGTTGGGTCGCATCTCCGGTGATGCGGACGCAAGCGCTGTGCGCGAAGTGGCGGGTGTCATCGACATCGATTGGCGAGACACCACACCAGAGCAGCGACGAAAGCTTATCGCGCGGGCAGTGCGAGCGGCGGGTAAGGTGCTCGCGCCAATAGTTACGATGATCAAGGTTCCGTTCGCGAGGACTGCCGAATCGGTGGTAGCGGCCACGCGCAGGGACTCTCGCCAAAGGCAACGGCTCGCGATCAGTGCTGACTTCAACGCGATCGACCAGCGTATCATCCAGCATGTGGCCCGCTCGCAGGGCAACTTCGTACGCGACGAGTACGGTCGCCGTCTCGAAGGGTTCAGTAAAAAGGCTCGAGCGGTCGTAGCCGCAGGGCTAGAGGAAGGTATCGCCAGTAGCGATATCGTTCATGACCTCGAGCTGGCCTCATATGATTACCTTGTTGGCTGCTCTCACGGCTACTGGAACCTTGTTGCGAGTTCGTTCGTGGGTCAGGGGCGCGCCTTCGCTCAAGTGAGCAGCTACGTCGAAGCGGGCGTAGAGACTTATGTCGTCGAAGCCGTGCTCGATGAGGTGACCACTCCGGTGTGCAGGTTCTTGCATGGAAAGACCTTCTCCGTCAGCCAAGCGCTCGCTCGATTCGACGCAGTCGAACAGATGGACAAGCCTGAAGACATCAAGCGGGTCATGCCGTGGGTGCGAGAGGGCCTGGACAAGGAGACTGCGCAATCGGTGTTGTATGTGAACGGAACGGATGGACGCATTGCGCTCGCGGAGGTCCGGCGGTCTGGCATCGGCAATCGCGACGATCGCGGGGAGTTCCGAGCCATTATGTCGGACGAGGCGCTCGGCGCCGCTGGCGTGTGTTTGCCGCCTCTGCACGGACACTGTCGATCGACGATTATTCCTGCGTAGCAGGATGTTGCCGCCGCCGCGCCCTGCCACGTGTCACCCATGATTGGCGCGGTGACATTCTACTGAAGGCACGGCTACGCGCGGGTGGACCGTGGAGACGTTCTCTTCCTCGATGATGGATGGCTACTCGCCCGACTCCCGTGGCCCATGCATTTCGGGCAACCATGTCGAAGCTCGGTTCGGGTGTTGATGGCTGCCTGCCATTCGTGCCCGCACGCAGACTTCCACCACACGGACTTTACGTTCTTGTCGCTCAAAACTCAGAGGGCGCTCGCTGGTGCGGCGCACCTAGATCCGCTTTTCCGGCACCTCCTTGCTGACAGCTCGCAAGTCGAAACCGACGAAGTCTGCGCCAAACCCGGCCGCGGAAACTTTTTTCGGCTCTTCACCAGAATTTGTGGGCGTGAAATCGTGCATCTGCGGGTGACGTAGTCCCGGAGTCGCGCCGTGTGGGGCGCGAGAGCGACCAGGGCGTGGTGCCGGGCGCGATGCTCGCTCGT
>JBLNFG010000934.1:0-10494 GCA_050263495.1 Myxococcales bacterium
TCAGGAACGAAGTACTCCTGCTCCTCGAACAACTCTCCGGCGCGATTCATCCCGACGAGTAGACCATCCTGAATGGCTTCGAAGGCGTCGATGGACGCACAGAGTGCGCTTTCTGCGGCCTTCACTGCCCGATCTTCGTCGAGTTCCACTACTGACGCTGCCAGTTCTGACAAGATCAGCTCTCTGTTCGATGTCATATGCTCGAACAGGGCACAGCAATTGCCGGACCATTGCCACTATGTCGAGAGTGGGCCGTTCCATGCCAGGCAAGCCAGCAATAGTGCTGGTTCCGTGAAGACAGCCGGACCTTCCCAGCGCTCGTGACGGGATCGGCGTGTTTGGCAGATAAGTGACGATAGTCGCGCTGGTACGGGGCTTGCCAATTCACGCATCGCGCAGTCCCGCGCCGATAGACAGCCACCGATCTGCACTTGGCCAACGCACTCAACGAACAGCTTACCGGCAAACAACGCATCGCGGCTGCACTGACAGGTAAGCCCTTTGATCGGATCCCAGTCAATCTACTGATCAGTGACCACGCTGCGCAGTTCGCCAACGTAAGCGTCACCGAGTATGAGACCTCGGATGAGCTCCTCGTCAAGGGGCAGGTGGAGGCCTACCGCTACTACGGGCATGACTTCATCAATGTTGGACCTGGCCTCACGGGGATCGCGGAAGCGTTCGGCGCCAAAGTCATCATTCCCGCTGCGAGCACACCCTACGTGGCAGGGCCGGCCATCGAGCAACTCACCGACGTTGGGTCGCTAAAGTTGCCGGTGCCGGAATCGACCGCACGCCTGCCGATGTTTCTCGACGCGGCGGAACTAGCGCTGCGCCAGGTTGGCGACGAGGTATTGGTCACCATGACCCTTGGAGGGCCATTCACGACCGCTTGCAACATCTTCGGCACTGAGCGATTGTTGCGCGAGCTTCGGCGCAATGGGCCATTGGTGCATCAATTGTTGCGCGTTGCCACAGATGCCGTCGTCCGCTTCGCGAAGGCAGCCATTGCTCGCGGTGCACGGATCGGGCTCGCCGATCCAACGGCATCAGGCAGCGTCATTGGGCTGAAAGTCTTCGAAAGCTTCGCGCTGCCGTACCTGGCCGAAGTCGTGCGGGCGATTACCAAAGCTTCGGGGGGCGTCGCGCCGTCGCTACATGTTTGCGGTCGCACGCAGGCCATATGGCGACAACTCGCGGATACAGGAGCTTCAGGGCTTAGCCTAGATGACGTGGTAGATCTCGGGGACGCAAAAGCAACGGTCGGCAATCGTGTGGCGTTGATCGGCAATATTCGGCCTACTGCCACCATGTACCTCGGAACGCCAGAGGACGTTCGAGCCAATGCGAAGGAATGCCTGGCCAAGGCGCACGACAATCCTAAGGGGTTCATCCTGGGGATGGGATGCGGCTTGCCCGTCAATGCTCCGAAGGCGAATGTTCGTGCATTGGTCGACGCAGCGCGCGAGTACGGACAGTATCCCCTTGACCCTGCGCGCTTTGCTGCGTGAACTGTCCGACCAAGACAATCGTGACTCCACTGCACCGCTTTGAGGCATACGAACGCGGACGTCCCATCGATCGCCTGCTGACCGTACCCGTTCTGACGAACACGACCGCTCGTGTCATCGGCGTCAAAGTGTCCGCATTCGTTCACGATGCCAAGTTGACCGCGCAAGCCCAGATTGCATCCTACAGACGCTTCCGGTTCGACGTAATTCGCGTGATGAATGACCTGTTCACTACCGCCTTCTGGTTGGTCCGTCGCACGTCTACCTTGCCGCGACGATGGCTGAAAGCAGATCCTCCGTCAGTCGGAGGCCACCGTCGTATCCCGCGTAACTGCGGTCGAGCACCGCGCGGTTGGCAATGGGGAAACTCACGCTCAAGTGCGATGCGCCAATAGCCGCTGCAGTCGAGCGGTCGAGCGAGCTCCCGAGCACGAACGCGGGGCTGAGGGCATCATGGTACTTCGAGCCGTTCTTTGGGCGCAGCGATGTGACATGGCGCTGGATCTTGCTCGTATCCGTTTCGAACAGTACCTTGGGGCGAAGATCACTCGAAAGCAGAGCTTGGCGTTCGCTCAGGCGCTTGCGTTGTTCCTCTTGTAGCGGATCGGTGTGTACGACTAGTTCACACAACCAGCCAAGATCTTGCACCAAGAATCGGGGCAACGACGCCCCGTAGTTCGCGTCGCCAATGACCACGGCGTAGCGCTGAAGATCCATGTCGGAATAGACGTCGGCTAGCGTCTGCAGGTGCGAGAAGTAGCGCTTCTCCTCGGAAGCGATGGCACCCCTGACTTTGGCAGCTTTTACCCCGGCGCGTTGCCCCACCTCCGTGAGAAATTGTGCGGTAGCCGTGGGCCCAATGGGAAAAGGCAGACAGAGGTACGGCGTGCCGTGGATGCTCTCGAACAACTTGGCAGCCTCGACGCCATAGACGTCCGACAATACGATGTTGAGCGACGCTGACGATGCCCGGCGGATGCGCCCGAGGTTATCACGGTGGGTGAAGAAGGAATTGACACGCAACCCGATTCTTTCGAGCAATGCTCGGATACTCGCTAAGTTGCCGCGCCAGAATGGGTCCCAAGACGGAGGGACGCCCCAGAGATTGACCGCCTTCTCGTCCCTCGCCAAGCCAGGCTGGAGATAGTCACGAAACAGCGTCTGCAACACCTGATCGTAGCCAACGTAGGAATTGCCCTTGAAGCCGCCCGTTTCTGCCAACAGCACCGTATGCTTTGGGCCGTTGAACTCGCGAACTACAGCGGCGGCGTCGTCGCCAATCATCGCAGGGACACAACCCGTGATGACTACAAAGAGCTCACCGTCCATGACCTTCAGCGTGTTCTTCAGTTGCTCGCGCAGCCGATCCATCCCGCCAAACACGACCTCGCTTTCTTGAACGTTACTACTCGGAACGCTCAGTGTCGCACAATAGCCGCCCGACTGTAGCCCACCGCCACCGAGCAGTGTCCAAGTCGAATTGCCAGCGCAACCCGGAGCGGCGTGGAGCACCGGGATCGCCCTTG
The DNA here is from genome assembly GCA_050263495.1 of Myxococcales bacterium. Classification (GTDB taxonomy): domain Bacteria; phylum Myxococcota_A; class Polyangia; order Polyangiales; family Polyangiaceae; genus FEN-1139. The sequence continues at coordinate 3,038 of JBLNFG010000934.1, forward strand.
GCAGGGCGGAAACCGTAGTTGATGCTCCGGCGAGCGCGCAAGAGAACCTCGGTTGTTCGATATAGTCAGACATCTGCTTGAACCGCTGCGCTATTCTTGATGTATTGGTAGGGATCGCTCGCGTACCAGCCTCTCCGATACGGCAGACTCAAGTTTCGAGCGAAGTGCTGGTGGAGAGCGGGATTGCGGAGCTGCCGGGTCAGGCGTCGCGCGACCTGGTAAGCCCCGCCATATCCAACGTAGCTCAGTCCGATGTGATAGATGGTGTGGGTTGCAATCCCGAGCTTACTTGCAGTGGAATTGCCTGCAAGATGTCCCAAGAATAGGTCGGGCTTCAGGCGCCTGATGAGATTGGCTTCCTCGAACGGCTGGCAATTGGCGATGTTGAGGGCGTAGTCGCCCGCATTGCGCTCGAGCTTTGCATACTCCACTTCCGCGAAGTCGTCGTGATGGAAGGGGCGAACGGCAACCAGGTTCATCCCGAGCTCGCACAAGAGGTTGGCGGTAGCCAGCGCCCGAAACTCACCAGCGCTCAAGAACACGCGCTTGTCTTTCAGAGTGGAAAGCAGTGGCGCTAACCCCGCACGCAGTTCCGCTTCTTCTTCGGATACGATGGCGTCTGCTTCGGCGCCTTTGCCGAAGAACGCCGCAACTTCCCTCAGCCATTCGCCCGTGCTTTCGATGCCGATGGGCATGTGCCGAAGGACTGCCGGGATGCCGTACTTATCCCTAAGATGCGCGATGATGTAATCGTCGTGGGTGGGGCAGGTACTGATCGAGAGCGCGGCCTTGGTGACGCGGTACATCTCGTCCGGCTTGGAGAAGACCGGAAACACGTTGACTTTCAAACCCAGGCGCTCGAGCAGCCGAATCAACTCGAGTTCGTCGACTCTGCCCATCGAAGAGACGTTGAACAAGTTGACCGTGCGTGCAACTTCCTCGTCCGAGATAGCTGCTGCATTCTCCGGCGGGTCAAACAAATGGCGCCCAAAGCCATGGTAGTAGGCGTCATAGGCGGTGGCCCAGATTTTGGTCTTGAAGCCTTCACAGTGCACCGGGACGAGCTTCGCTCGGACTCTTGGTTGAGTGTCGGAAATCACCGACTCGATGTCGTCGCCGGTGATGCCCGGGACGCAACCTGACACGACGACAATCGCCTTGAGCTCATGTTGCCGGTCGATATCGACAATCGCGTTCGCAAGCTTGCGCTCGCCGCCCGAGATGACGTCGATCTCGTTCATCGCCGTGGACATCCAAAGGCTGTCTTTGGGTTGCCCCCAACGCGCGTTGCTGCCACTACGCGAGTTCGCCGTCGCCGCGTGGCAAGACGAGCCACAGCCTACCGCGCCATGCAAGAGAACTGCCGTATCCGGAAGACTTGCCAGCGTTCCGAGCGCTGGTAGCAGAAGGCAGATGGAGCCCTGCGAAAAGGTTCGTTCGCCCGGATCGACACAGGGGCGTTGGCTGCGCTCACGCAGCGCACAGGGAGTACCGCCAAAGGCGATACAGGGCTTGAGTCGCTTTTCTCGGACCGGAGGCAATGCATGTAAGAGGTAATTCGAAGCCATAGGCGCATCAATGTTGGGTAGAGCTACGACTGACTGCGTTGGGCTGAGCTGACGTGCGGCATCCTCGAGGCTGGTTGAAGCTGTCGGTGGTGGTGAGGTGGTTCGGTTCCACCCTAAGGAACTCCTCCGCCGCCCAAGGTCCATGGACCAATCGAGTGAGCCACGCTGATTGACCGTCCTTGGTCTCCAGCGCTAGACCTGAGATTTTTGCGAAGCGCTTCGCCTTTTCGAGGCACTCGCGTTCGCGGGGGTGACCCGTACGAATGAATAGCAGGCGCTGATAGGGCGCAAACAGGGTATTGAGGGCCCTACGTGCTTTATGCTCGCCAAACTTGTTCACCGCACGCTCGTGTTCGGTCAATAGGTTGCGCTCGCCCTCAACCCAGCCCCCGCTGAGGTAGAATGTGCCCTGCTCAGGGAACGGCCTCGCGCGATGCTGGGCTGCCGCACCGAGTAGCAGCGGAATGCAGTCGGCGACTCGGGGGATAATGAGGGGTACGCGTGGGGATAGCAGCCCCGCCGTTGCCTCGCCGCACAAGCCAAAACCAAGCACGATGCGATCGTGCTGTTGAAGCTCGAGAATGCGGGATTGGAGTTCTGTTCGCAGTTTCTTAGGCGATACGTGTAGGCCCATTGAGACGAATTGGACGAGTCGGTCGTGCGGGCTCCCGAGGATTGCCAGCAACTCCTCACGCATGACCTCACAAGCGATGATTGAGGTAGTCATTGGCATCGCTTCCGCGGATGGCTAGAGCGGCCGTTAATTACATGTTCCATTTCACCGAAAGCCGCTCTAGGCAGTCGCCTTGCTTGCGAGGAAGCGTCGTACGAGCTTCTGCCAGTAGCTTATCCCTAGGGGCAAGAGGTCGTCATTGAAGTCGAAGCTGGCAGTGTGCAGCGCTGGGTTCGTGACGCCAGCACCCAACCAGGTGAAGTTGCCAGGGATCTTTTGCAACATCCAAACCTCGAACGCCACTTCTGGATGGGCATGCAGCGCGTGACGCCAAGCCCTGACTTCTTCCAGCTCATTTACTATCGGTGGCACTGCGCGTGCTTTGGGAGCGTTTCGACGACCGCGAGCGACAATCGAGCCGTCGAACGGCAAAGTGGTAGCAGATTGCGGCATGTTGAGTTGAAAGGTTAGGTTCTCGAGCGGCAGAAGTTGGCGACATCGAGCGACCCTGGGGCCAGGGCGGTTTGGCGAAATATTGGCGTCAATCGGTGGGGAGACAACGAGGTGCACAACAGCAAGTGCCGTGCCGCCACCATGAAGGGTTCGAAGGTTCCCGCGATGTGAAGCGCTGTCTCATTTCACGGATACAAAGCCGTCATATTCATCTGCTCCGATTTGGGCCCGCGAAATCTCCTGGCCCAGCTCCGGAGCACTCCCCCGAGAAGACGCACGATCGCGGCCTCTCGTCGAAAGCCACTCGCAGAGGCAGTCCGCCGCCCTCCAGAAGGTGTGACGGCACGCGGTTTGCTGTGGAACTAGACAGGGAGCCAGCAAATGATCGATCTCAGTGCCAAGACGTGTCCGAATCGGGAACAGCGCGCCGGCGCCATTACGGCCTACTACGGCAAGGCGAGCGACCTTATCTCCGATGTCCGCAAGGGCGCAGTGAAGCAGCGCGAGCGAGATTTTCAGCAGACGACAGGCTGCGTCCTCAATTTCTATCTCTCCACGCGTGTTGCCACGATTCGAGACGCCGTCATGATCGTGCATGCACCGGTCGGGTGCTCCTCGACGGCGCTGCTCTACCGCGAAGTATACCGGCGGATCCCGACGAGCGAGGGACGTCCGGCGGACTTCGATTTGCATTGGCTCACGACCGGGTTGAACGAAAACGACGTCGTCTACGGTGCCACGGACAAGCTACGCGCCGCGATCTTCGAGGCTGAGCGCCGGTACCATCCTAAGGCTATCTTCATCATGGCCTCCTGTACCTCGGGGATTATCGGTGAAGACATAGAAGGCCTGATAGAAGACCTCCGTGAAGAGGTATCGCCCGTCCTAATTCCTATTCATTGCGAAGGCACTCGCTCGCGAGTGATCCAGACAGCATACGACGCATTTTGGCATGGCGTACTCAAGTATCTCGTGAAGAAGCCGCGCCGGAAGCAGAAGGACTTGGTGAACATCGCCAGTATGCTCTCCTACACTTGGCAAGATCGGCTGGAGATCACGCGCCTACTCGAACGCATGGGTCTGCGACCAAACTTCATTCCTGAGTTTGCCACGGTCGACCAATTCGAGATCATGAGCGAGGCAGCAGTAACCGCTCCCATCTGCCCGACCTACACCGACTACCTGTCTCGCGGACTCGAGCAGGAATACGGCGTCCCGTTCTTCATGTACCCATCGCCCGTCGGTATCGACCACACCGACGCATGGCTCAGGGAGATCGCCAAGTACACCGATAAAGAGAAGGAAGCGGAGGTGCTCATCGCAGAAGAGCGAGCCAAGTGGGTTCCGGTGATGGACAGGATCCGCGAGGAGTTCGCCAAGGTTCTACCTGACGGTCAACAAGTGGACGTCCTCGGGTCGCTTGGGCAGGGGCGCCTGGTGACCCAGGTCCCGTACTTCGATGAGATCGGCGTGAAAACGCCGGCAACCATCTGTCAGGACTTCGACAATCTCTTGCTCGACCAAATTGACGGCATCGTCAAACAGTCTGGCGACTTCGACATTCTCGTGAACACCTTTCAAGCTGCGGAGTTGGCACATATTACGCGCAAGTACGACCCCAAAATCGCGCTCACTTGCCCATTCCAGGGCAGCGCCTACAAGCGCGAAAAGGGCTCAACGCGAATCCATGCACTGCGCGGTGATGCTCGACAGTGGAGCCGCCAAGCTGGCTACCGTGGCGCGGTCGCCTACGGCAACTTCCTGCTTCAATCGACCAAAAACCAAGCATTCCAGAAGACCATGCTCGCCAAGACAGACGACCCCTACCGCTCCTGGTGGTACGAGCAACCTGACCCGCTGCACTTCCTGCGCAAGGAAGTCCAGGTTGGCAGCAGAGGACAAGGCCCCAACGCGCCAGAGGCGGGTTGCAGCGCGGGCTGCAAGGAAGGTTGCCATGAGTTCGCAGTCTGAGTTACGGATCAATTCGACGGGTGGAGGCAATGGCGGCGCGGAGAAACGCAGCAATGGCAAACGAGTAGGTTTGACCACTGGGATCGCCGAGGCGCCGCGCTTTTCCTGTTCGCTTGGGGGTGCCTATTCTTGTACCCTGGCTACCTTTGGCGCAGTCCCGATTGTTCACTCCGGGCCTGGTTGCATTCTTGCTCAGAACTTCGGCCAGAACTTTGCCGGTGGTCTTAACGGTGCCGGTCAGCTCGGCAACACGAGCACGCCCTGCTCCTGCTTGGTCGATGAACATGTCGTGTTCGGCGGTGAAGCGAAGTTGCGCGCACTCGTTGACACTACTCGCCAGCTAGTCAAAGGGGAGCTCTTCGTCGTGATCTCCGGTTGTGTGCCGGCACTGATTGGCGACGACGTGGCGGGCGTTGTACGCGACTTCAAGAACGACGGTGCCCCGATAGTCATCGTAAATACCGCAGGATTCAAGGGGAATTCCTACCATGGCTATCACAGCTTCATTGAGGCCATCATCGACCAACTGTTGACGCCGAAGCCGGTAGAAAAGGGACTCGTCAATTTGTTCGGGGTAGTGCCGTACCAGCACATCTTCTGGAAAGGTCACTTGCAAGTGCTCAAGAGTCTGCTCGCGAGCATCGGTCTGCGCGCCAACATGCTCTTCACCGAAACCGACGGCCTCGCGGCTTGGTCAGAGGTGCCGGCAGCGGAACTCAATCTGGTGTTCTCCCCTTGGTGTGGCGTGCCGTCGGTCGAAAGACTCGAGGAGAAGTTCGGAACCCCCCATCTCGACTTTCCGTCAGTGCCGATCGGACCCAAGGATACCACTGCATTTCTGCGCGCGGTCGGGGAACGCCTCGGCGTTGATTCGAAACTCGTCGAGGCGGTCATCGCCACTGAGGAACTAAGAACCTATCGCTTCACGGAATACGTGGCAGACATGGCAATGATTGCGCTGCCGCACGCCTATGCTGGGATCGTAGCAGACACGAGCACGGCAATTGGCCTCACTCGTTACGCCAGCAACGAACTCGGTTGGCTCCCAGAAGTGGTGGTCATCACCGATGATCCACCGCCCAATGTTCGGGATAGCATCGCCAAGCATCTCACCGAAGGGCTGGAAAGCGCCGTGAAGCCACGGGTGGTGTTCGAGGTGGATTCACACAAGATCCGCTTGCTGTTACGTGAGCATACCGTGCAAATCCTCCTGGCTAGTTCGCTCGAAAAGTACATCGCTGGAGACGAACTCCAGGCGATGCAAGTCAGCGTGGCATTCCCAACCTACGATCGCCTAATTGTAGATCGCACCTATGCGGGCTACCGCGGCGGCATTGCACTCATGGAGGACGTCGCCTCAAAGTACGGTGGGCCACTGTAGATGGTATGGGCTCAAGTACTTCTGAGCTTTCTGCGTCTCGGTGCTACGTCCTTTGGCGGAAATATCGTAAGCCTATCGCGATTCGAGAGCGAGTTCGTGGAGCGCCGCAGCTGGCTATCTCACGATAGATTCCTACAGCTCCTGGCTGCCGCCAGTCTGTTGCCGGGCCCAACAGCGACGCAAATGGCGGCGCTGATCGGTAAAGAACGTGCGGGTGCAGTGGGATTTCTGTTCGGTGCCGTCGGCTACATTCTGCCCGGTGCCTTGCTTGTCTCGATCGCGGGTGCGCTCTATTTGCGCTATGCGGCTACGAGCGAGATGCAGGCTGCATTCCGCGGCACGGCACCAATGGTTGCTGTGGTGGCAATTCCGGCGGTGGTGCAGCTTGCAGCGAAGTCCTTGCATCAGATCGAGCTAGGCGCAATTGCCGCCGTGGCGTTCGTAGCGGCTTGCCTACACTCCGAGCCATTCAGCATCATGATGGGTTCGGGACTTGTCGCTGTGGTTGTGCGAAACGCTAAGGACCGACGCAACCAACACGTTCCGCAGGCCCACCAGGCACTCGCTGGATACTGGCTTCTGGCCGGCGGCGCGACAAGCCTCCAGAGCGCGGCGCTGTTCGCGAAATTCGCGAAGATTGGAGCGCTCATCTTCGGCAATGCGTACGTCGTGTTAGCTTGCTTTCAGTCCGAACTGGTTGATCGAGGTCAATGGGTGACGCACACTCAACTGTTGGACGCATTCGCCGTGGCTCAGATGGCACCCGGGCCACTACTCGTGGCTGGTACATTCCTCGGCTACATCCTGCAAGGTTGGCAGGGAGCGCTGCTGTCGACACTGGCGATCTTTCTTCCGGGACTATTGGTCGCGCTCATGGTCATCCCGTTCATGAATCGATGGGCACGCCGACCGAGCGTTGCAGCATTTCTACGCGGCACGAGTGCGGGCTGCATTGGACTAATGGTCTCGGCAGTACTCAGTATGGCTGCAACCAGCTGGACTAGCCTGCCAGCCTTGGTCCTGGCTGGTGCCGGGATCTTGGCTTCGACTGTATTTCGGGCGCACCCGATTCTGGTTCTCGGTTCAGGTGCAGCGGCGGGTCTTCTTGGTTGGCTCCCTGGAAACGGTTAGAAATTGCGCAGCCGCCTTCCTTCTAGAGCGCCAATCAGTTTGATTCCCGCAGCGAAAGCGCTGAAACCGAAGCGACCCGAAGCAGAATTGTCCACGGAGTGGAGAATTCTGCGCAGGGCCACGGTGACCAGCGAAGCTGGGCATGCGCCGGCAGGCGGCAAGTGTTTTGCTGCCCACCACCGCACTCGCTCTGCGAGTGCTTGCTCCTCCCAAATTCGTGCTCGTAGCCGAGCTACTGCGCGCGAATGGGAGGAGCGAAGGCCGCGCCGCGGGGCACCTC
>JBLNFG010000935.1:0-5775 GCA_050263495.1 Myxococcales bacterium
CTTGCCAGCGCGGCGAAGTGGATGCGTGGAGGCACGGAGCCCTACCCCGGATGCGACGCCGACGCGCGAGCTATCGACACGCGGCTCGGCGTGCCTTCGTCGCGGGCCACGACCATCGATCGTGCGTTACGCGCTCGGCCTCGAGATCAGGCGTTGTACGAGTTCGTGGTGCGCGCGCTTGCAAGGGGCTTGTCCGATCCAGTGCTGTGGGAGCAAATCGAAGCCGCCGCCAAGGAGATGGACCCGATAGAAGACGAGACCAAGCGCGTCGCGGAACGGTATACCCATCTCGGTGGCAAGGTCGTCGGGATTGACGTGACTGGCCACGGCAACGCCATCGACAAGACGCTGCTTCTGCTACTCGGCCAGGAGCGCGACACAGTGAGTCTCGTCATCGATCGTGACACGGTGAGCGTGGCCGCGCGTTTTGACAGCGGATTGAACTTCCTGCAGCTGTTCGAAGTCTCCGGCGGTATGCCCACGCGTATCTCGCTGCCCAAGTCTCGATTACCCGGCATCCTGGAAGCGCTTGGCTGCCCAAACTCCGCTGTCGGATTGTTGCGGCCCGAGTGAGCGCCTCGGCCGGCACTGTGCTGTCCCACTTTTCGGCACGGTGGGGCCGGTTTGTTCCACTACTCACAGCGCGAATTCTGGCGCTCTAGGCCGTTGCTAGAACCAAGAGTGACCGCAGGCGAGCGCGATTTTGGCATTCCATGTTTGGGTGTGTCGCTCTAAAATCACAGAGCTTGACCCTCCCCGACATCGCAATAGGCAGCTTCCACGCGTTCCGGCTATTCGAGATTGCAGAGGAAATCAACTTCACGAAGCTCGCGCAGTTGTCGCTCCCTCCGTCGGTCAGTGTGCGCCCCGGCCGACTCACCTTTATTGGTCGGCTCCGCTCGCTCTTGAACGTCGTCGCAGTGGGGCTGCGCGACGTCGAAGTCGAGACGGGCATGTGGGTTCAGGCGGACTGCACCGTCCTCGTGTTCAGCTTCGGGGTGATGGCGGCGTGCTTTCAAATCCCAATTGGCAAAGCCAATGCTGCACAACCGATCGCTGCCCCGCTGTCGGCGAAGGCCGCGGCCACGATGGTCACTCGCTTCAACGAGAGCGCGGAGCTGACGCGGATCGGGCGCGAGCTGACCGAACTCGTAGGCGGCTTGATCACGCCGGCTTTGGTCCGGCCCATCGAGTACGCGGAATACGAGACTTACACCCTGCTGACGATCCAGAAATTCGTCACCTTTTGTTCGATTGACGAGGTCCTGCGTTCTGCCGACTTGGGTCGACTGTTACTCGGAGAAACACCGGACTTCACCCCGGCGCCGAGTTTCCTGGCACAACTCGTCAGCCATCATTATCGATACGGCATCGACGATCTGTGCGTCATTGACTGGAACGCCGCGGTCACGGTCGATCCGGCACCCACGGAGGATGTTCCAGACTTACTGGCTCTGGCTTTGACGCAGCTGCTCGAGTTTCAACGCTACGATGCGATTCTGGAGCGGGAACTCAATGTGCTCTACGAGTGGACCTTCGAAGGCCACCACTCCGACGATTGGTGGCGGCCTGGGAAGGCCCAGAGTCGAGTGGATCGCGTCAACCGGCTCTTGATCGACATTGGAGATTTTATCGATCGCACCCAGAACGCGTTCAAGATCAGCGAAGACGTCCATTTCGCGCGCATCTACCGCGGCGCAATCGAACGCTTTCAAGTGCCAGCGTGGCGCAGTTCGGTACAGGGCCGACAGCAAGCCGTTGCAGAGGTGGCACGCACCTTGTACGACCGGGCACAGCTGAGCGTCGCGCATTCGCTCGAGATCATCATCATTCTGCTGATCTCGTTCGAGATTGTGTTCGCCTTCTTCAAGTAGCGCGCGCTTGCTACTTTCGGCTGGCGCGGATCAGGCGATCGTTGATGGCCAGCCCCAGTCCGTGCTCTGGAGCCAGCTCTGCGACGATGCAATCGAGACTCAATGCGTCGAGTCGTCGCATGGTCGCGAAAAGGTTAGACGCTGCTTGACGCAAATCGCCGGTGTGACTCAGCCATTCGACGTGGGCGTACCCCGGGATGGGCCGCGCCGGACCAACCCCCATCCAACCAAGCCGCTTGCCCGACAGCTCATTGATGGAATCCGCGAGTGCCCCGCATCGCGCAAGCACGAGCGGTGTGCGCGGCGCGTAGTGTGACGGAAGTTGTCCTGGCGCGAGCGGGTGTTCTGGATCCGTCGACGGCAATTCGAGTCCCGCAAGGAAAGGCGTCAAGAGCTCGATCGGGGTCCCGCCAGGTCGCAACAACACGGGGTGCTCACCGGTTAAGGCGATGATCGTCGACTCGACACCGGTGCGACACGAACCTCCGTCGAGCACGAGTGCGACTTCGTCGCCAAACTCGGAGCGCACGTGCTCGGCATTGGTGGGGCTGATGCGTCCGAACTTGTTGGCGCTTGGCGCGGCAATTGGGCCACCAAACGAGCGAAGCAGCTCGAGCGCCATCGGGTGTGCTGGGACGCGAAGTGCCACCGTTTGCAGCCCCGACGTCACCAAGTCAGGGACGATCGAGCGCTTCTTCAAGACTAACGTCAGCGGTCCGGGCCAGAATCGCTCGGCGAGTGTCTTGGCAATCTCGGGAATTTCACTCGCGAGCGCAAAGGCTCGCTCGGCACTGTCTGCGTGCACAATCAAGGGATCGAACTGCGGGCGACCCTTAGCTTCGAAAATGCGCAACACCGCCTGAGCATCGAGCGCGTTCGCACCCAACCCGTAGACGGTCTCGGTCGGAAACGCAACGAGCTTACCCTGTTCGAGTAGAGCCTTGGCCACACGCATGGCGTCGAGCATATCGGCGAGCGAATGCCATTCCGAGCCGCGGATTGCAACCGGTTGGGCCCGAGTCGCGCACCAACCTAGGGGGTGTCCCGGGTTTCCAGTCTGCTGCGCAGCCAGATCCTCCGGCTGCAGCGAGCGGCCTCGTCGCTGCGCTCCTCAAAGTAGGCCAACTACTCCTGCGGTGCTCACTCCTCGGGCGCGCGCTTCGCTCGGGTTTTTGGCTGCTCGCAACGAATAGAAACCCGGGACACCCCTAGGGTCAGAAGCTTCGGACGAATACCAAGAAGAGGCCCGTAGCACGGGCCGAATCGTCGGTGACTTGCCCCTCTGGGGAGCGGCCCGGCGAACTGCGCCGGCACGAAGCGTCAAATCAGCCCTAGGTCATCGGTGATCTGTTTGGTGCTGCAGCCAAAAATGAATTGCACAGTGGCCAAGGAATCAGCTCGAAGCTCGTTGCAGGTGTTCTTGCAGAGCTCCATCATGCTCGAACTGAGCAGACGGAAACCGTCATTGCAGCTCGCGCTGTCGGCCAAGGCACGCCCAATCAGCACGTGACGCCCGTCGCTGAATTGGATCAAGGGAGCAATCTTCTCGGGATCGACGGTCTGAGTTCCGTCCGCAGAGGTGGCGGGGATCTCGAACTTGCAGCCAGAGATCTGCGACATCACCGAGTTCAGGCCATTGCGAAGCGCCTCACTGAAATCTGGAGCTTCTGTCATGTCCATGTGACAGAAAGGCCCGTTTTCACTCTGCGGGTTACAGCCTCCCCACGCCGTGGCGCCCATGAATGCCGCCATCGAGAGCCAGGGCCGCATCTCTTCACTGCCAGGCGAACCGACGATGAATGTCTTCACACCTTTGTTGAATGCGTAATCGACGGCCGCCACCACTTCGTCCCCTGGAAGATTCGATAGCTGGCCCTTTGGGTTATAGCAGCCCCGATAGAGCGTGGGCATTCCGTCCGTAATGAGGAGCATGTACGCGTCCCCTGGGAACGTCGACTGCAAGGGACTGAGCACGGTGTTGTCGAGGACGTAGTAGTAGGCGTCGGCGGTAGGCGTACCGCGCCCCAACTGGACCGTGGCGAGCCGCTCGCGAAGCAAGCTACGATGCGTACCCGCTTCGTTGCCACCGAGGACAGCCATCGGGGTCTCCCCGTCGGTGTTGAGGCAAACGTTCGCATCGGTGGGGGTCTTGGAAACCTGATCGTTTATCATGTTCGGATAGAACATCAGCCCCACAGCTGTGTTAGCGGGAAGACCACTCCCCGCTGCAACACCGGGAACGGCCTCGATCAATGCGTCGCGGGTCACCTCCCACTTGCTGCGGTTCGTGCCGGGCGCCTTGCTGTTCATAGAACTCGAGACGTCGATCACTAGTTCGAGTTTACTCGGGTAGATCTCTGGCTCGAATGCCCACGCGTTACAGCCCGACGCACGGATGCTCTGCTCTTCGGTCGGAGTGATTTGGCGATTCGGATTGATCTGAAGCGTCTGCGCACCGCCTGTGCCCGGAACGTAAGTGTTCTGCGTGGAACCGTTCGTTGATCCCAAACCATTATTCGTCTGGGGATCCGTGCGCTGGCCGCCATAGCCGTTGTTGTCCAGATTTTGCGTCGAAGGCTTCGTGCTCGAGCCCTTTGTCCCGCCAACGGTTGAACTGCTATCGCCGTCCCCATCGTCCTCGGACGGAGTGCATGCCAGCCCCGTGACAATGCCGAGAAGACCCAAGAAGAAGAATTGTTTTCCCATGGCGTAGACTGCCTTCCAATTACGAACCCGCGGCTCCAAACCGCCTCGGAGTATACATTCGAGACTCAATCGCTGCCCGAAGGTTCACCGTCTCGTGCGGCGTTGACCTCGATGCACCAACCGTTTATTCCGGCATTGCGAGCCGACCCTGAGCCAGTCAATCCAGTGTCTGAGGGTGCGCGAAACGGCGCAGGTCGCTCGCGCGCTTGCACGCAAGGATCGCCGATGCCGCAATTCGCCGAGCGATTGCCTCGTGTTGAGGATGGGCAGCACGAACCCCGACGACGGCCGCAGCTCACCTACACAGTGGACCCCTCGTCCGCTCTCATTCTTGCGTGCACGCAGAATTATCGAGCTATCAAAAGTGCCAGTTCGGATCAAGCCCGCATCAGCGGCTCCCTACCACATCGAAATAGTCCACCTTCACGAGATTCGCGGAGACGGACCGCGCCATCGCGCGGCGAGCGCCCGTGACCAAACACCGCGGCCAAAACGGGGCACTCGTTGCACTGCCCTGATTCTGCGCGGACGCCGCAATCCGCGTCGTGAAGCCGTCGTGCAGCGAAACCGTCGTGCAGCGAAGACCAACGCAACACGGCGCGAACTCGCTGAGCTCGCGCCGTGTCGCATCGTATCGGGCCCCGTGGGCCTTCTTATTGCTCGAACTACAGCAGCGGGAACATGCATGTCCCAGAGGTACAGGGGACACCATTGCAGCAATTCGCAGCCGACGTGCACATCTGGCCGTATTCGGCGCATATCGGAGGCGGCACTATTCGAGTAGTGCCGACCGCACCTGCATTGCCGGCCGCGGGAATATTGGGAGCGCCGCCAAAGCCAGCTGCGCCGCCAGTGCCACTTCCGGGAGTGACCGGCGTTCCGCAAGCACCCGTCGTGGAGCCTTGTTGATGCACGCACACCGAGCCAGGGCAGCAGTCTGCGTTGATGGTGCAGGAGCCGCCGTGATCCACACACTGTCCAGCGCCATAGCAGCGCAGGATCCCTTGGGGATCGCGGACGCACGGCGCGTTGTCGCAACAATCGTCGGCTGACGCACACTGATCGCCCGCAACTCGACAGGTAGTGCCGAGGCCGTTGCAACGCGGAACACCGAGCGTATCGAGCTGGCACACCCCAGAGTTGCCGACCCCATCACAGCACTTGTTCGGTGCGGAAGAGATACTGCAGGTGTACT
>JBLNFG010000936.1:0-5152 GCA_050263495.1 Myxococcales bacterium
TATTGCTCGATGCACACTCGAGGAACGTCACAAGCGCATCGTGTTGGAGCGAATCTCCGAGCGCGCACTGCGTATGCACCGCTATTTTGATCCGGAACTGTTCGGCTTTAGCAATGTCGAACTCGAGCTCGTGGAGCGTCTGCGCCACGGCCCGATTGACGTTGCATCCCTCCTTTACCAGCTCGAGTTGCCTCGACATACGGCAGAGGCGATGCTCTATGTGCTCGTGCTGACGCGCTACATCGATATCGGAGATACGCGCCTACCAGTCGGTGCCACACTCGATTCCAGGAGTCCGCCTTCCCACGCGTCCGGCGAGTTCTACGCGGTCCGAACCTCTGTCACGCGCACGTCGCTGCCTCCGAACCTGGATTCACTAGACATCGTTGGCCAACTTCGCCGCGATCTAGAAGCACTGGCATTCCGTCTCGACTCCGGGGATTACTACACGTTGCTAGGAGTTGCTCGTGATGCACCGCTAACGGCGATTCGCGCCGCCTTCACGGCCCTCGTTCGTCGTTATCACCCGGACCAATTGCCTCCCGAATTAGTCGATAAGCGTCCGCTCGCAAACAGGGTCCAAGCACGCCTGACCGCAGCCTACCGGACGCTTGCGGATGAGGAATCCCGAGCTCGCTATGACAATGAAACCCCTCCTCCTCCCTCAGCGGTGGCACGCGAACGCGTCGCACGGAGGTCCTTGGCCGCGGAAGCACTGCGCCGGGCGGAGCAGCTTCTAAGGCGCGACCGCTTGGATCTAGCCGAGGTCGAGGCATCCCGGGCACTCGAGCTCGACCCCCCCAATCCGCGCTGCATCGCGTTGCACGCTTGGATTCGCGCCCTACGACCGGATTCCCAAGGGGTGTTGGATCAGGTGCTCGAAGCCCTGACGCAAGCGCTTGATCTCGATCCGATGAACATCCAGACACGTTTCTATCGCTCACAGATCCTCAAACGCCTCGAACGCCTCGATGAAGCGGTGGGCGAGTGGCAGCTGATCACGGAAATGAGTCCGAACCATATCGACGCGCTGCGCGAGTTGCGACTATGGGAGATGCGCCGCAGAAGCAGCGGGCCACCCAAGAGCTCGCAATCCGGAACTCACCCCCAGGTAAGGCTGGCATCGCAACCCCAAGGGCTTCTAGAACGACTATTCAAGGGTTCGCGCTAATTCGGTTCCGCGCCGCAAAGACCAACCCAAGCCACCCGCTAATCAAGCTCAGCCCACCGAACGGCGTAATCACCCCGAGTAGGCGCCATTCGGATAGCACGAGCACATACAGTGATCCGGAGAACAGTCCGATGCCCAGCACCCAAAGCCGAAGCGTCCAGCGCCAACGCTCGAGTCGCCGCGCACCGACGGCGATCGCCAGCGCTGCCAGTGTGTGAAACATCTGATACTCGACTCCCGTCCGCCACACCGAGAGCAGCTCGGGGCTAACCGAATGCCGCAATCCATGGCTGCCCCATGCACCGAGCCCCACTGCAGATGCCCCGAGTAGAGCGGAAACAGTGAGCCACCGACGGTTCTCGAGGGGTAGTTCGGTCATCGCAAGCTATTTAGGACCGCGCCATCGAAACCGGCAGTCGCCGTGGCTTATCAGAACGGCTCAACTCGGCGTCCCTTGAGGAAAGAAAGCGTTGCTCTGCACATGATCGATGCACAGGCTCACCGGCGGGTCACCGCCGCGGGTCTGAAGGGCCTCGAACAGTTCATTTCGCCTCGAATCGTTGACGCTCCGTCCAGTGCGTGGGGGGTCTCGCTAATGGAATGCTGGTTGCTGACGTTCAGATCGGCAGAGCCACGTTCCCCAATGACAGCGGACCACGCCGCCCCCGCCCAATATAGAGGCCAGCCGCTTCCGGTCTGCGCGACCGTAACCCTGAGCATTGGTGCGGCACGAACTGGGATCCACACCTCTCGCCCCTCGTCGAGCTTGTAATGTCATGAACCTCGGTGCCTCCCCAGCCAAGCTCAACGAGATTGCCGTGAAGGTTTGGCAGATGATCCTCGGATTGGGACTGCGTCCCATAGAACACGCACCCGGCGATCCGCTCACCCGTGACTTTCTCATGGCCAAGGTGGAAATCAGCGGCTCGTGGCGCGGCGAAATTCTCATCGGATGCTCCGCAGACCTCGCTAGAAGCGCTGCGGCCGTCATGTTTGGCAAAGAACCCGACGAGGCGACTTCGGAAGACATCCGCGACGCTTTGGGTGAGCTCACCAACATGGTAGGAGGCAACTTCAAGACGCTGCTTAAGGGGGACTGTCGTTTATCCGTTCCTAAGATCGTTGATGAGTTCTCCGAGAGTCAAGCAGACCCCGACTCGCGCATCCATCAGTGGTTTCACTGCAAGAGTGGTCTCGTGCTCATGCAATTGAGCAGACAACCGATTGCCTAGCTACACAGGACCGCTTGCTGAGCACCGTATCCGAACAAGAGAGGATCACCAATGAACGTACTCGTAGTCGACGACTCCGCCGCAATGCGGAAGATCGTGATTGCCGCCCTCGCAAAGACTGAATTGAAGGGCGCACGAATCGTCGAAGCCGCGGATGGCAAGGAAGCCCTCAACAAGTTCTATGACGGCAACTTTGCGTTCATCCTTAGTGACTGGAACATGCCAGAGATGGACGGCCTAGAGTTCGTCACGAAGGTCAGGGGCGTCGATAAGCGCGTAAAGATCATCATGATCACGACAGAAGGGTCCTTCGGGAAGTTCGAGACCGCTCTGGACGAAGGGGTGGACGAACTGATCGTCAAGCCGTTTACCCCTGAAGCACTTGACCGAAAGATTAAGAAGCTCTTGAGACCGGGCTCGGCATAGCAACACACCTCTCTCCTCGCAGAATTGCTGCTCGCTCTGCCTAACGGTCCCCAGAGCACTTGAAGGCGCATCTATGAAAAATCTGTTGATAGTCGATGATAGCAAGGCAATGAGAATGGTAGTCCGACGTGCCTTGCGTCAGACCCAAGTCGGCGATTACGAAATCGATGAGGCTACCAATGGCCAGGAGGCGCTCAACAAACTGCGCGGCGCACACTTCGATGTGGTTCTCGCTGATTGGAATATGCCAGAAATGAACGGAATCGAGCTGCTCCGCGCGGTACGCTCTGAGCACATGCCCGTGAGGTTCGGGTTCATTACGTCCGAAGGCACTGAGGACATTCGCAATTTGGCGCTGGAAACAGGCGCCCAGTTCGTCATCGTCAAGCCGTTTACCCCCGAAACGTTGAACGCCGCGTTGGCACCCGCCGAGTAGCCATGAACGCCGCAGTAACGATTGACGAATGGTTGTCGGCAACGGTGGATTCAACGGCGGAGTTCGCCGCCACGACGCTACGCGGCACGCTCACTCACGTCGAGGCACGCGACGTGGTCCCTGCCCAGGTAACCGGATGTTTCGTGGCACTGGTTGGTGAGGACGAATCGATTCAAATCGGGATTGCCGCAAGCGCGTCCGGCTGCCAAAACTTGGCGCAGGCGCTATTTGCGTCCGAGGAGCCGCTAGAGGAATCGGACGTGAGTGACGCCTTGGGCGAGATCACTAATATTGTGGCTGGTGGTGTTAAGAAGCGCATCGCAGCAAAACGCACCCAGCTTGCCATCGGTCTGCCGATTGTCATGGACGGCCAACTCCGCGTATGTGACCGGCAGCAACTGGTCACAGCCGACGTGGCCATCGGCGAGGTAGCAGTACGGATATTGATCCTCTGTAGTAGCAAGCCCAATCCCGCCACATCCACCCCGCACCTCAGCGCAAGCAGACAGTCAAGCGGATCGCTCGTCTAATCTTTCTCACGCACCCATATCGACTCTCCCGAATCGGACGCACCCCTTCAACCAGATGCTTCGTGTGCAATTCCGGTCCTCTGCTGAGCAAACTCGAGCAGGCGCGTGGGAATCTCAGGCAATGCAACAATCTCTTCCGCGCCGCCCAGGTCAATCGCAACCTTGGGCATTCCGAACACAACGGACGTCTTCTCATCCTGCGCGATCGTGTGCGCTCCGGATTGACGCATTGCGACCAACCCCTTAGCTCCATCTGAACCCATGCCCGTCAGAATTGCTCCGACCGCGTTGCGCCCGGCGCATCGCGCCACGGAATGGAACAACACATCTACCGACGGGCAATGGCGGTTGACCGGAGGCCCCTGACGCACCGATACGAAGTAGCGCGCACCATCCCGTTTCAAGGTCATGTGGTGCCCCCCTGGAGCCACCAATGCTACCCCACTCATGACGGGTTCTCCGTCCGTTGCTTCACGCACTTCGTTTGCGCATACGCTGTTGAGACGGTCGGCAAATGACTTAGTGAAATGCGGGGGCATGTGTTGCACGATGACGGTTCCCGGTATTCCCTGTGGCAAGGCCGTGAGGATTCGTTCGAGTGCAATCGTTCCACCGGTGGACGCGCCAATCGCGAGGATTTTGTTCGTCGTGTCTGCAAGTGCCGTATAGGCGCGAATCGGAGAGCGCACCTGGTCTGGCTCCGTATGCCTGCGCACATCTACCTGTGCGGCAGTGCGGATCGTCTCCACCAAGTCGCCGGCCATATTGCCAAGCGTGTACGCCGCCCCTGGCTTACACAGCACGTCCACGGCCCCGAGTCGAAGCGCCTGAAGTGCAAGTTCACTTCCCGCGGTGGTGAGAGACGACACAATAATCACCGGGATCGGGTAGTACTGCATCAGCTTCCCGAGAAAGGTCAATCCATCCATGCGCGGCATTTCGACGTCCAGCAGCACGACGTCTGGGTTCTTCTCCACAATTAGATCCCGAGCTACGAACGGATCCGGCGCCGTGCCGACCACCTCGATGTCCGCTTCGGCAGACAGAATTCGCGAAAGCATGCTGCGAATTAGGGCCGAGTCATCGACCACGAGTACCTTAATGCTCACCTGGCCTCCTGCGCCAACACGGCAACAGCGACACGAACCCCCGTGTCCGTTCGCAGCTTGGTTATGCACACGTGCGTCTGCTTCACGATCGAGCTATCTGCATGCAGGCGCGTGCTTACGGTAGGAATTCCAATGTCGTAATTTGTCTCATCCGGCAGCCAAGACTCCAGGAACCTGCCGGCGATAATGTTGGCAAGTTCCCCGATCGCCTCACGGCTGGTGCTCTCCGAGATCTGCGCAGTGTCATC
>JBLNFG010000937.1:0-2904 GCA_050263495.1 Myxococcales bacterium
TCCTTCATCTTGATGATCTCAGGGACCGTCTTGTGCAGCGTCTTCGACAGCTCGGTGTAGATGAAGTTCGCGTTGATGCCGGCTTCGGACAACTGGTTGAGCTCATCACCCTGGAGGCGCCCAGCTGCCTGCACCTGACGGATAGCGAGCAGAGCGCGCCCAATCGTCTCCTCGGTCGCGCCAAGCGAGCGCAGGTCGCCCATGCGCAGGAAGAGCGTTTTCGTCATGTCGTCGGTGAAACCCGACGCCTTCATGTTCATGAGGTTGTCGGCGACTGCGTTGACGTTGAGACCGAAGCGCTTGGCGTAGTCGGATGCTGTGGCCCACCACTGAGCTCCGTTGCCGTTCGTGATCGAATCAAGTGCGAACTTGACGCGCTCGGCTTCGATGGCCGTCGAGGCCATGTTCCACCCCAGCATGCCCGCGCCAGCCGCGGCAGCTCCGCCGATGGCTAACCCAGCGCTACCCGCCATGCCAGCCACCGACAGCGCGCCGCCTCCGAGCGCAGAGGCCGCACGCTGACCAAGACCGTAACGCCTATTGACGGCGCCACCAACCGCCAGCGCCCCACGCGCGCCTCCTCCCTTCAGGCGATAGAGTCTGCGCAAGGCCACTTCGGTCTTGGCGGCGTCGACCGATACCCGACGCAGGGCGTTGCCAGAAACGCCAAACGTCCTCAGGGCGCGGCCTGCCAACGCGGACGCTGGCGCCAACTGCCGGTACGACTTCTGAAGGCGCACGACGGCGTTCGCATGGTTCTGCAGGTTCGACCACGCCCCAGGGCTGAAGGCTCGGGTTCGAGCAAAGGAGCGATCCGCCGCGATCGACGCGCGGCTGACCCTTCGAAGCTCGTTCTCAAGGCGCTGCAACTCAGCGGCCATCTTCTTAGCGACCGCAGCGGTATTGCCGTGCAGATCGAGTTCAAAGTCGGCCGCGTTTGGTTCTGTCACGTGTCAACCGTTGTGCTCAAGTTGCCGAAGCACTCGATCCATGAAGTCCGCCAGAATCAGCGCCCCAACATAAGCGTTGGGACCCTTCTGCCCACTCAGTGCCAAGAGCGCGCGAGCCCTCGTTTCAAGATCATCGCGCGCCGCGTCTAGCCTTTTCCCAGCTCTGCTACACCCGATCCGACCAGTTCCTGAGCGCGATACCAGAGCGGCATCAGCAGGCCCGGTCTAGCTCCAAGGATCCCCTCGACCTCTTCCTGCGGCAGGTTGCGCACGAGGGACAGGACCGCGGAGCGAATCTTTCGTCCATTGTCCTTGTCGCCGTTGAGGCGTGCGTCGCTCGCTACCCGCACGAGCGTGCCGGATTGCTCGTCAGTGGCCATGATGATGGGCTTATAGCCACTAGGGGTTAGGCCTCCCCAACCAAACTCCCACTTCGCATCGAGTTCAGCCTTCTGGGCGTCGTCGAGCGCCAGGGGGTCATAGTCGCCCGACGACATCGCTTCGATGCTGTGCGCTAGGTCAGAGGCAAGATTAGGCATTGCCTTGAGCAGTCTGCGCACCTTTGCCTTTGCCTCTGGTTCCGTCGGATAGACCAGGCAGTCCATCGCAAACTGCTCTTGGGCCACACCGGTCGACTCGAGCGGGGCCCCGACCGACCCAATGTAGTCGAGGTACTCGTCCTCGCTCGGCTTGCGGAACGCCATCAGCTGCACCCACTTGGTGCAGGCGAAGACGACGTTCCCGTCACCGCGTTCGGCCAAGATCTGTTTCTTTTGCTCTCGTACCTGTGCACTTTCCATTTCGCCTCCCAAACCATGCAACCAGAGCGATTCACGTCGACTGCTAGCTCTTCAGCTTGTCGTTACCGAAGACGCCTTGTCCGTTGACGTAGATTCGCCCCACGATGTCGAACTCAACATTCACCTTGAGCGACTCGGTGCCCTGCTTGTTCTGGTTGTCCTCGTCCTTGAACATCAAGCCCGTAATCACCACGGTGACGATCTTGCCGTCCTTCTTCTTGTACGTGACCGTTAGCGTTCCACGCACATCGAAGATACCGAGCCCCTTGGCGGCAAACTTGTCCGTGAGCGTGTCCCAGGCTTCCCGAAGGAACGCGCCGTTGCCACCAAACGACACCTCGCCTGTCGTAACGTCTTCGACGAAGGGGGAGCCATTCTGTCGCTCTTGACCGCGTTCGATCGAGCGCTTCCAGTTCAGCTCCTGAAGCCCCGAGACAATGCCCACCGAGCCTGAGCCAGCCCCGGAACCAGCGCTAGAATCCGAACCGGGATCGAAGTCGAAGCGCATATCCTGGAACGATGCCAGGGTGCCGTTGGTGCGAAACTGATTGGTGTTTCCCATGGATTACCCTCCGGTAGGCAGCGCCGACACGAGCGCGACCGTGACGCGCGAGCCTTCGTTCTCGCGAAGCGGTACCGCATTCGCGAAACCGTAAATCTCGCCCGTCTGTAGGTAGTTGTTGGTGCGTGAAACCGTGAACCCAACACCGCTGACGTGTCCGGTCTCGCCTTCAATGTTTGGCACGTTTACGAGGCGCTCTCGAAGGACCGTGTTCACCGACGCCTCCACGCGCGCCGCATCCTCCGGCGACAAGTACCCGGTCCCGTCGGTGAGCGCGCGCAGGTTCGCTTCGATCCATCTCTGCAGCACGTCGTTGCAGATTTCGCAAATCTCATCGATGACGCAACCCCATTGCAGGGTGCGATACGTGGAGGTTGGAGCCGACCGAATGAATGGCTTGGTGATGAAGAATCCGCCCTGCCCGTCGCGTCGACACGCCGTGATAATCCGATCTTCGGCGGTGAAGTTGGTGCTTGCGACCTCGTCGTTGCCGATCGCCATCACGCCGCGTAGCGGTCCCGACATCACGCGGCCGCAGCTCTCGGACAGCTCGGTCCGCGCGAACCGCTCCGCCACCGCGTTGACGAACGGT